>JAIEMN010000024.1 GCA_019752115.1 Gemmatimonadaceae bacterium | reverse complement strand
GAGTGCGGATAGAAGAGTGGATCGGGACGGGCAGTCCCCGCGTCGCACCGATTCTCGCGCAGGACCCAGCCGCGAGGCCACCACGGTGGCCTTGACTAGTTGGCCTTTCTCATAGAAGGCATCCGAGGCGGCGAGGCATCCGAGGGGACCGTGAGACTGGCCACGTGTCCCGAATGACTCGGATCGCACGGATGCCTTGGATGCAATCAGTTCAAACCCGCTCCGCGATTTACGACGGCGTCCCGCCTGCAAAGATGGTCGCTGCGCGCGCCGCATCGAGATTGCCGCCGCACATCACCATCCCCACCGTCTGTCCGGCGAGGGTCGGCGCGAGTTGCTGCAAGCCGGCCAGCCCGGTGGCACCAGAGCCCTCGGCGAGATTGTGCGTGATGCGCCACAGGTCGCGCACACTCTGGGCAATCGCGTCTTCGCTGGCCAACACGAAGCCGGCGAGCGCCTGCTGCAGCGACGCGAAGGTGAGCTCGTACGTCGAGCCGGTCGCGATCCCTTCGGCGAACGTGCGGACGGGGCCGCCCGCGCGCGGGGCCTTGGCGTGCCACGCGTCGTGCTGCGTGGGCGCGCCGGCAGCACCAACCGCATACACAGCCAGCCCGGGCTTGAGGACATCACGGACAATGGCGGCGCCCACGGCCTGTGAGCCACCGCCGAGCGCGATGATGAGCGCATCCAGCTCCGGGACCTGCTCGAGGAACTCGGCGGTCATGGTACCGGCGCCCGCGATCACCTGATCGTGGTTGGTGGAGTGCACCAGCGTGCGCCCCTCGCGGTCGGCGATCTCGCGACAGGCGGCCGCGGTCTCATCGTATGTCGCGCCCACCTCGATGACGGCCGCGCCGAGCGAGCGCATGACCGCGCTCTTCTCCGGATTGTTGCCCACCGGCACGCAGATGGTGACCGATACGCCTCGCTGCGCGCCGGCCCACGCGAGCCCCTGCCCGTGGTTGCCGGTGCTCGCCGCGATCACCCCACGCGCCGCTGCGTCCGGTGAGAGCGCGGTGATCGACGCGGTGCCGTTGCGCACCTTGAAGCTGCCCGTGGGGAGGTGGTTCTCATGCTTGACGAACACCCGGACCCCATGGCCGACCAGCTCGTCGAGCATCGGGTAGTGGCGCGCCGGCGACGGATCGAAGAACGGCCGGATACGGGCGCGCGCGGCGGTGACGTCGGCGAAGGTGATGGGGTGGGGGCTCATGCTGCATCCTGCGCTATCCCATCGCGCCCCCGCAACCCCACCATTGATCGGACATCAGACGTCGGCCCCGATCAGGCATCAGACCTCGGTCTCGGACTCGGAGGTCAGACCCCGGCATCGGGACTCGGACCTCAGCGCCGATGTCTGAATCCCGAAGTCCGACCCCCGACACCCGCGCCCGAGACCGAGTTCTGAAGCCCGACTGCTTCCGACGTCCGAGGCCCGATCTACGGCGGATGGCTACATTTCACCCATGCCGCTGCCTCAAGTCCGCGCTACCACCATCCTCGCCGTTCGCCGCGATGGCCGCGTTGCCATCGGCGGGGATGGGCAGGTCTCTGTTGGCGACACCGTCGCCAAGAACACCGCTGTAAAGGTCCGTACGCTCAAGGGCGGCCGGGTACTCGCCGGCTTTGCCGGCTCGGTGGCCGATGCGCTCACCCTCTTCGAAAAGTTCGAGGAGAAGCTCGAACGCTATCCCGGCAATCTGCCCAAGGCCGCCGTGGAGCTCGCCAAGGAGTGGCGCAGTGACCGCGTCCTCCGTCGACTCGAAGCCATGCTCATCGTGGCCGACGCGAGCCACGGCTTCATGCTGAGCGGCAACGGCGAGCTCATCGAACCCGACGACGGTATTCTGGCCATCGGCAGCGGCGGCGCCTACGCGCAGGCCGCGGCGCGGGCTCTCGCCCGGGAGACGACGCTGTCGCCGAAGGAGATCGTGGAGAAGGCGCTCACGATCGCCGGCGAGATTTGCATCTACACGAACACCAACATCACCGTGCTCGAGGCGTGAGGGCCCGACGGCGACTTAGTGGCCGCCGCTCCGCATCACCCAGCTCGCCTTCACGAAGAAACCGTCGCTGACCCGCCGCAGGCGATCGAGCGCCAACGCCTCCGGTTCCGTCAGGCTCGAGCCATAGCCGGCAAAGAACACCGTCCCCGGGCTCGGCCGGTAACTGAACAGCCAGTCCGCGCGCAGCAGGTTGCTCCGCGTCGCACTGCTCGGGGCATAGCTGCCGTCGCTGCGGCGCTGCACGAGGATCGTTCCCGTGCGCCAGTCCACCAGCGCCTCGCGACGGCTCGCCTCGTACTGCGTCACCAGGCGCACGAAGATGCTGCGCGTCATCTGGTACTCGGCCTTGAGCCGTGGGATCTGCGTGCTGAAGCTGGTGAAGCCGTCGGCGCGCCGCACGAACTCGTTGCTCGCGTACGTCGCGTTCACGCGCAACCGGGTGTCCGGTCGCCAGTCCAGCGAGCCGCTGATGGCGGTGCGGTTCACGCGCGCCGTCTCGTTGAAGTCCACGTCGTTTGCGCGTAACAGCGAGGTGCTCGCCGCAAAGCGCCGGAACTGCGGCGTGCCGAGGGTGAGCTGCGTGGAGAACGTGGAGATGCGCGGGCTCGGCACGAACGGCGTGACCGTGCTGCCGGAGCGTACGCCGAGCGTGCTGTACACCGCCGGATCGAAGGCGTAGCTGTTGATCGCCGGCGTGAAGCCCACCGACCAGCCGCGACGGAACGTGGTCGTGTTGCTCACACTCGCCTTGCTTTCGAGCAGCGGCTGCCCCTTGAAGAAGTCGGCGTAGCGCCACAATCCACTGGCCGACATGAAGATCATGTCGCGCTCGAAGAACTTGCCGGGCTTGCCGAACAACGTGACGCGGTTGCTCGCGTTGGGCTGGACGTAGCCGGTGCGGGCCACGAAGCCGTTGTCGGTGCGAAAGCCGGGCTGGATGCCGATCAGGTTGTAGTGAAAGCCCCATGCGCGGCCGGTGCGATCCACCACGGCTTCCCACAGCGCACCGCTCTGCCGGGTGCTGCCGGCCGCGGTGCGGCTCACGGCGTACTGCCCCGACGCGTAGTACATCCGGCCGAACACATGGCGCACATCCGCACCCATCATGCGATTGGTGCGCGCCGGGCTCACGCGTTCACTGAACACCACGCCGCTCTGCGACTGCACGCTGAAGTCGCGCGTGAGGCGCACGATGTCCACCAGGGGCTTCTCCCGGTCGTTGGCACCGGGTGGCGCGTCGAGGGCCGACATGACCGCGAGGTTGGCCCGACCGAGGCGCCCGGTGAGCTTGAGCGCGGCGTTGGGCTGCACGATGCGCCGGGTGTACACGAGCGTATTCGGCACATTGAACTGATCCGACCCCTCTACGAAGAACGGGCGACGCTCGGGGTAGAACAGGGCAAAGCGGGGGTCGGCAGCGACCTGCGTGGCATCGGCTTCGACCTGCGAGAAGTCAGGGCGGACGGTGCCATTCAGCACGAAGTTGCTGCCGAGCCCGAGGCGCACGTTGCCACCCACACGGGGCGTGTTGCTGTAGCGCCACGCGCTGGGGTCCGCGGAAGGCGCCGCACCGGCGGTGCTGTTGGTGAGCTCCGGGTTGAGTTGCACATCAAGCCCCCGATGGAGGTCGGTGAGCCCGCTGATGAACCCTTCCTGCGCGATGAAACTGGCGGCGCCGCGCTTGACCGGCGTCCACGTCTCCTCGTAGCCGCTGTGCTGCACCTTGCGGTTGAACTGAATGCCCCAGCGCTGCGGTGAGCGCACGGGGAAGCGGAGGCTCGTGTACGGGATGCGGATCTCGACTTCGTAGCCGTCGGAGAGCACGTGGCCACGCGACTGCCAGAGGAAGTCCGCACTGAGGTCGTTCTGCCCGGGCATCACGTTCGCCCCGGGAATGAACCCGCCGCCCTCGGCCTTGGTGCCGTCGGCCTGAATGCCCAGCGGGTTCACCATGAAGACGAAGGCGCGCCGACGCTCCTGGAACGGGTCGAGATGGATCTCGACGTAGTCGTCGGCGCTGATGCGATCGCGGTCGGCGAGCGTGGCCCGTACCACGCCATGCGGCTCGAACGCGCGCACGCCGATGTAGAGCGCGCTGCTCGAGTACCACACGCGCACATCGGTGGAGTCGGGTGCCGGGCGGCCGTCGGTGGGATTGTAGAGCGAGAAGCCCGTCAGCACCGGCGCATCGCGCCAGACGGGCTCGTCGAGCGTGCCGTCAATGACAACGGAATCGGCCCGTGGCCGTCCGAGCGCCACATCGGTCTGGCCGTTGCGGGCGTGGTAGACGGTCGGGAGCGGATCATGAGCGGCCGGCGCGGGCAGGGAGGCGCCGGCGGCGGCGCCCAACTGCAGCGCCACCGCGATACTGGGGAGCAACATCCCCGAAAGCTAGAGAGTTGGTTAGCGTTCGCCTATGCCTTCTCCCCGTACCCAACAGGCGATTGCCCGCCTGGCCGACCTGACGCCTCGGCAGATTGTCGCCGAGCTCGATCGCTTCATCGTGGGGCAGGCCGACGCCAAGAAGTCGGTCGCCATTGCCCTGCGCAATCGCTGGCGCCGGCAGCGGGCGCCGGAGTCCATTCGCGACGAGATCTCTCCCAACAACATCATCCTGATTGGCCCCACCGGGGTGGGAAAAACCGAGATCGCGCGGCGCCTCGCCAAGCTGTCGGGGGCGCCCTTCGTCAAAGTGGAGGCGTCGAAGTTCACCGAAGTCGGCTACGTGGGGCGTGACGTCGAAAGTATGATCCGCGATCTCATCGAGAACGCGATCGACATGGTGCGCACCGAACGCGAAGCCGAGGTCGAAGATCTCGCCAACGAAAAGGTGGATGAACGCATCCTCGACCTGCTGCTCCCCACGCCGCCGGTACTGGCGAACGAATCACCCGAGGCGAAAGACGAGCACACGCAGGCGGTCGAGCGGCACAAGCGCACGCGTGAGAAGCTCAAAGCGTTGCTGCTGGATGGGCAGCTCGATCAGCGCGAAGTGGAGATCGAGGTTACGCAGAGCGGCCCCGGTATGCCTGGTGCCATGCAGCCCGGCGCGCCGGAAGGGATGGAGAGTGTGGCCGAGTGGTTCCGCGACATGCTCCCCAAGCGAAAGAAGAAGCGCACCGTGAAGGTGAGCGAGGCACGCCGCATTCTGCTGGATGAGGAGCTCGACAAGCTCATCGACCTGGACGATGTCACGACCGACGCGCTCGACCGCGCCGAGGCGATGGGCATCGTGTTCCTCGATGAGATCGACAAGATCGCTGGCGAGCGCGGGCAGGGCGGGGGGCCGGATGTGTCACGCGAAGGGGTGCAGCGCGACCTGCTCCCCATCGTGGAAGGCTCCACGGTGCAGACGAAGTACGGGAATGTGAAGACCGATCACATCCTGTTCGTTGCTGCCGGCGCGTTTCACGTGAGCAAGCCGAGCGATCTCATTCCTGAGTTGCAGGGCCGCTTCCCCATTCGCGTGGAGCTCAAGGCGCTCACCGAAGCGGACTTCGTGCGCATCATGACCGAGCCCGAGAACGCGCTCACGCGGCAGTACGCCGCGCTGGTCGCGGCCGAAGGCGCGAGTCTCGAGTTCAAGGAAGACGGCATCGCCGAACTCGCGCGCGTCGCCACGCGGGTGAACGAGCGCATGGAGAACATCGGCGCCCGCCGCCTGCACACCGTGATGACGACGCTGCTGGAGGATGTGCTCTACGAACTGCCCGATCGCGGTACGGACGCCGTGGTGGTGGACGCGGCGATGGTGCGGGAGCGGCTCAAGGCGATCAGTGAAGACGAGGATTTGCGGAAGTACATTCTGTAGTTCTATTAGGACCGAACAGTCCGGAATGAGAATCCAGCCCCTGAGCCCACATTAAGAACGGCTCGCGGGCATTCCGTTGGCGGCCAGACCCCGACAGAATGCACGCCCCGGGCTTGCCCGGGTCCCGCCCGGCCGCGCCCCTCCGCGGCTGTATGCGACTTCGTTCCCTCTCCTCACGGAGTCCTCGAAATGGTTGCGTGGTTGTCGCGATCGGCCCGATCGTGGCGGCCGGTTGATGCGCGTGCGCATCGACCCCTGGCCGCTGTAGTGGCGCTCTGCGCGCTGTTGGTCTCTCCCCTCTCCCTGCGCGCACAGGGGACCGGTGTCCTGGCCGGAAAGGTGGTCGAGCAAGGGAGCGCGGAAGCTGTGCAGGGCGCGTCCATCAGCGCCGTGGGCACGCAGCGCGGCGCGCTGACGCGTGCCGATGGTACCTATCGCTTCGCGCTCCCCGCGGGCCGCTATGAGATCGTCGCCCGCCTTCTGGGCTATGCCTCGAAGCGGGTCACGGTCACCATCGCCGCGGGCCAGACCGTGACGCAGGATTTCGCCCTCGAGAAGGCCGGTGCGCAGCTCGCGGCCATCGCGGTGGTCGGATCGCGTCGCACCGCCGAGCGGGTGGTGTCGGACGCGCCGGTTCCGATCGACGTGATCACGGCCGCGGAGATGAAGCAGACCGGGCGCACCGAGACGACGCAGATCCTGCAGATGCTCGTGCCGTCGCTCAACTTCCCGCGCACCAGCATTGCCGGCGGCACCGACATGCAGCGGCCGTTCACGCTGCGCGGCCTCACGCCGGATCAGACGCTGGTCCTGGTGAACGGCAAGCGTCGCCACACGGGCGCCGTACTGGCGCTCAACAACTCCATCGGGCGCGGTACGACCGGCGTGGATCTCAATGCCATCCCGGCCAGCGCCATCGAGCGCATCGAAGTCCTCCGGGACGGCGCCGCCGCGCAGTATGGGTCTGATGCCATTGCCGGCGTGGTAAACGTTATCCTCAAGGGCGCCGGGAGCGCGTCCACCGACTTCTCGCTCACGTCGGGGGCCACGTCCGATGGCGATGGCGAAACGATGCAGGCCGACGCCTCGCACACGTTCACCATCGGCAACGACGGCTTCCTGAACATTTCCGGCGAGTATCGCAGCCGCGGCCGGACCAACCGGTCGCTGCCGGAGTTCCAGCCCACCGGGTGGTATCTCAGCGATGCGACCGCCGATCCGGGGCGCCTCGACTACGCGCGCCGCTACACCAACTGGTTCGGCGATGCGCCCACGGTGGAAGGCGGCGCCTTCTTCAACCTCGGCAAGCCGCTCGCCAACG
Organism: Gemmatimonadaceae bacterium; assembly: GCA_019752115.1. Classification (NCBI taxonomy): domain Bacteria; kingdom Pseudomonadati; phylum Gemmatimonadota; class Gemmatimonadia; order Gemmatimonadales; family Gemmatimonadaceae; species Gemmatimonadaceae bacterium. The sequence continues at coordinate 259,872 of JAIEMN010000024.1, read as the reverse complement.
GCCTGCAGTTCTACGCCTTCGGCGGAACCACGCTGCGGCAGGCCACGGCCTACGGCTTTTCGCGCCGCTCGCGTGACGATCGCACGGTGCGCGGCCTCTACCCCGACGGCTTCCTGCCGGAAATCGTGGGCACGAGCTCCGACGCTTCGCTTTCGGCGGGCGTCAAGGGCAATGCCAAGGGATGGGCGTGGGATGCGAGCCTGGTGAACGGCAACAACTACTTCCGCTTCAACCTGCGCAACACGCTCAATCCGACCTACGGCCTCGCGAGTCAGAAGCAGTTCTACGCCGGGTCGCTCAACTCCAATCAGTTCACGCTCAACCTCGACGCCACTCGGACCGCCTCGCTCGGGTTCGCGAAGCCGGCCAACATCGGCATCGGGCTCGAGTCGCGTCGCGACAAGTACAACATCTACGAGGGCGAACCCGCGTCGTACAATGACGGCGGGCAGCGCATCCTCGACGGCCCGAACGCCGGCCGGCCGGCCATCACCGGCTCGCAGCTCTTCTTCGGCTTCCGCCCGGTGGACTACACCAACGCCACGCGCACCTCGTACGCGGGCTACGTGGACGTGGAGCAGGAGCTCCATCCGCGCGTCACGGTCGGCGGCGCGGCCCGCGCCGAGCACTTCTCGGACTTCGGCAGCACCGTGATCGGCAAGGGGACGCTCCGCGTGCAGGCGATTCCGGAGCAGCTCGCCCTGCGCGGCGCCATCAACTCCGGCTTCCGCGCCCCGTCGCTCGCGCAGATCTACTACTCCGCGTCGGCGTCCAACGTGCTCGTGGTGAACGGCGTCCCGACGCCGAACGAAGCGCGTACGATTCCGGTCAACACGCCGGTGGCGCAGGCGCTCGGCGCCAAGCCGCTGCTCCCCGAGAAGAGCCTCTCGTACACCGCCGGCTTCGTGTACACCCCCACGAAGTCGTTCTCGGCGACGGTGGACGGTTTCAACATCCGGATCGACGATCGCATCATCCTGTCGTCGAACTTCACCGGCGCGCGCATCCAGTCCATCCTGTCGCAGTTCCCGGGATTCACCGGCGACATCCGGCCGCGCTTCTTCACGAACGCCATCGACACCCGCACGCGCGGCGTGGATGTCGTGCTGCGCTATGTGCGCAGCCTCGACGACGGGGGCACACTCAAGTTCACGGGTGGCTTCAACTACTCCGAGAACCAGATTCTCAACGACAGTATTCCGAACCCGCCGCAGCTCGCCGGTGTCTCGGAGCTGCTCTTCGATCGGACGGAGCGGGCGCGTCTGGTGGAAGCGCAGCCGCGCACGAACGTCCGCCTCGGCGCCACCTACCTCAAGGGGCCGTGGTCGTTCGAGTTGCAGCAGGCGCAGTTCGGCTCGTTCATCACCCGCTCCGACAATCGTGAGAGCGCGGCGGGCCGGCTTGGCGACCAGAAGTTCAGCGCCAAGTGGATCACCGACATCAGCGCCTCGTACGACTTCGGCAAGGTGCGGGCAACGGCTGGCTCGGACAACGTATTCGGCGTCTACCCCGACCGCATCTCGCTGCTCAACCCCGACAACTACTTCGGCTCCCGTATGTACTCGCCCTTCTCGCCGTTCGGGGCCAACGGGCGCTTCCTCTACTTCCGTCTCGCCTACACGCCGCGATGATCCGCCTTCTCCATTCCCGATCCGTCGTGGCCGTGGGATTGCTGGCCGCGACGTTCCTGCCGAGTGTCCTGCGCGCGCAGGGCCCGACCGGTACGCTGACCGGTACGGTCACCGAGGCCGGCACCGGCAAGCCCATCTCTGGCGCGACCGTGTTTGTCCTGGGGACGCCGCGGGGCATGCTCACCCGTGAAGACGGCACGTATCGCCTGACGGTACGCGCCGGAAGCTACGATGTCACGGCACGCCTCGTCGGCTTCGGTTCCGCCAAGCGCCGCATCACCATCGCGGCGGGGCAGACGCTCACTGAGAACTTCACGCTCGACAAGTCGGCGGTGAACCTGCAGGCGGTGGCCGTGGTCGGCACGCGTCGCACGGAGCGCTCCGTGACCGACGCGCCGGTGCCGATCGACGTGGTCACCTCCGAGCAGATCAAGCAGACCGGCCGCACCGAGCTGGGGCAGATCCTGCAGATGATCGTCCCCTCGCTCAACTTCTCGCGGGCGACCGTGGCCGATGGCACCGATCATCAGCGGCCGTTCACGCTGCGTGGTCTCGGCCCCGATCAAGTGCTGGTGCTCATCAACGGCAAGCGTCGACACAACGGCGCGCTGGTGAACATCAACAACTCCATCGGTCGCGGGTCGGCGGGTGTCGATCTCAACGCCATTCCGGCCACCTCCATCGATCGCATCGAAGTGCTGCGCGATGGCGCGGCGGCGCAGTACGGCTCGGATGCCATTGCCGGTGTGGTCAATGTGGTGCTCAAGAGCAACGCGCCACTCGAGGCCTCGAGCACGGTGGGGGTGACCGAGAAGGGCGACGGGCAGGTGACGCAGGCGGACCTGGCGCGCGGTTTTGCGCTGGGCGGCAGCGGGTTCGTGCACCTCTCCGGCGAGTTCCGCGATCGTGGCTTCACCAACCGGTCACTCCCCGATCTGCGGCCGCAGTACGGTGACTCCATCAGCGTTGCCAACGGCGCGTTCGTGCGGTCCACCAACCCGCGCCAGAACGATCCATACCGCCTCAACCTGATCAATCACCGGCAGGGCGATGCGGCGACGCAGGACGCAGTGGCGTTCCTCAACGCCGGCAAGACGTTCAGCAACGACGTGACGCTCTACGCCTTCGGTGGCCTTGGCCGTCGCAAGGGTGAGGCGGCGGGCTTCTTCCGCCGCGCGGGCGACAACCGCACGGTGCGCGCGCTGTGGCCCGACGGCTTCCTCCCGCTCATCCGCTCCACCATCGTGGATCGGTCGCTGAGCGTGGGGCTCAAGGGCACGAACGCCGGCTGGAAGTGGGATGCGAGCTCGGTGTACGGCTACAACGGCTTCCGCTTCGATGTGGCGAACAGCAACAACGCTTCGCTCGGCCCGCTGAGCCCCACCAACTTCTACGCCGGGCAGCTCCGCTTCACGCAGATCACCAACAACATCGATCTCTCGCGGGCCGTGAACGTGGGGCTCGCCGCCCCGCTCAACGTGGCGCTTGGCGCGGAGAATCGCATCGAACGCTACGGGATCGGCCAGGGTGAGCCCGATTCGTGGCGTGACGGTGGGGGGCTGCTCAAGGCCAACGGCCGGTCGCTTTTCACGCCGGGCGATTCGCTTGTGCGGGCGCTGCCGGGCGCGCAGGTCTTCCCCGGCTTCCGGCCGCAGGATGAGAAGGACGAAGGGCGCACGGCCTTTGCCGGATACGTCGATCTCGAGACGAAGCTGACCCCGACGTGGCTCGTGAATGTCGCCGCGCGCGGGGAGCATTTCTCCGATTTCGGTAGCGCGATCATCGGCAAGCTGGCGTCGCGTTACGAGCTGGGCACGACGTGGTCACTGCGTGGTGCGGTGAGCACCGGCTTCCGCGCCCCGTCACTGGCGCAGAGCTTCCTGTCGGCGTCGAGCACGAACTTCATCGGCAACCCGCCTATCCCGCAGGAAGTCGTGACGCTTCCCGTGGGGAGCGCGGCGGCGCGGGCACTCGGCGCGACGGACCTCAAGCCGGAGAAGTCGCAGAACCTGAGCCTCGGTGCGACGTGGACGCCGGCGCCGAGCTTCACGGCGACGCTCGATGCGTATCGCATCACGATCAACGATCGCATCGTGTTCTCGGAGAACCTGCTCGGGACGCAGGTGGCGAGTGCCCTCTCGTCGCTCGGGTACTCGGCGAGCACCGCCGCGCGTTACTTCACCAACGCCATCGATACGCGCACGAATGGCATGGACCTCGTGTTCAACTACGGTACGACGCTCGAGAACGGGGCCACGCTGCGCACGACGTGGGGCACCAACTGGGGGCGCACCTTCGTGACGCGCATCCAGGACAATCCGAGCCAACTTGCAGCGCTCAACGCCAAGATCTTCGGGCGCGTGGAGAAGAACCGCATCGAGGAAACGCAGCCGCGTCTCAACAGCCGGCTCACGGTGAACTACCAGAAGAAGGCGCTCGGCTTCGAGGTGCAGCACGCCTACTTCGGCACCGTGTGGCTCAAGCAGGGCGCGATCGTGGACAACACCGGCGCGCCGGTGCCGCTCACCACCACCGCGCAGGCCGATCAGACGCTGCGCGGCAGGTGGATCACGGATGCGAGCGTGTCCTACCGCTTCACCAAGGTCACGCTCACCGGTGGCTTCGATAACCTCTTCAACGTGTACCCCGACCGGAACATCGCGATCAACTCGAATTCCGGGATCTTCCAGTACTCCGGCTTCTCGCCGTGGGGCTTCAACGGGCGGTTCACGTACGTGCGGTTGAGCTACCGGCTGTAACGCAGGACCCAACACCTCAAGCCCGTAACTCTGAACTGATCGGTTCAGGGTTACGGGTTTTTGGTTGTGGGTCGTGGGTTGTTGCGGGTCAGGAAGTCGAGCAGCAGTGAGTCCACCACTCGCGCCTGCTCCATGTGCGGCAAGTGTCCCGCATTGCTGATGGGGTGCCACTCGGCCTGCGGGATTCCCTTCCGCACCTGCTCGGCGTTGGCGATCGGCACGGTTTTGTCTTCGGTGCCCCAGATCAGCAGCGTCGGCTTGCCGGCCTTGCCGGTCGTGGCGTAGAGCGAATCCAGGTTCACCGTGCGGTTGGCCAGAATCGTGGCACGGAGCGCGCGGCCGAAGCCCTTGAACTGCATCTGCACGCGGTACTTGTCGGCCCAGTCCGGCCAGCCTTCCGGATGCACGAAGTCGCTGGCCTGGCCGTCAGCCATGCCAGGCACCGCGAGCGTTTGCCAGAGGAAGGGGCCGATCAGTGGTGCGGCCATGTACCACGGCACCTGGCGGAGGGAGCCCGCCGCCGGGTCCACCAGCACATGAGTCGCGACGCGCTCCGGATGGCGACCCACGAAGGTGCTCGTCACCGGGCCGCCGTATGAAAGGCCCATCACGTGCACCGGCTCCTTCCAGCCAAGGGAGTCGAGCAGGCCGGTGAGTTGGCGGTCGAAGAGGCTGAAGTCGTACGTCGTCTCGGGGCGGTCGGACCAGCCGCGCCCGTAGGTGTCGTAGCGGGCGACGCGATAGCCCGCGGCCGTGAGCGCCGTGAAGGTCGAATCCCAGATGTAGGCGGGCACCGAGAAACCGTGCACGAGCACGACGCGCGCGCCGGAGTCGGGGCCGGAGACGTCGTAGTGGGTGATGCCGTCGGGGAGGTGCACGAAAGCGCCGCCGGCCGATTGGCGGGCGTCGTCGGCGAGCGTGCGATGCTCAGGGTCCTTCGCATTGAGCCAGAAGGTGCCGGCGGCGAGGGCGGCAACGAAGAGCAGCAGAAGACGGCGCATGAGGAACCGGGAAAGGGAGTCCCCGAGGCTACGCGTCGCCTCGGCGAATGGCGAGTCCGTCGGTTCGCGAACGTATTGTAGAGCTCGCTGATCGCGTCGATTCTCGCCGAAGGAAAGCCAAGGACGAAACCGTGCGGTTTTGTGACGAACACGACAATTTGGACCTCGATGAGTGTAATGGACCGCCTCGCTCCCGCGCTGGCCGACCGCTACCGCGTCGAGCGAGAACTCGGCGCCGGCGGCATGGCCACCGTCTATCTCGCGCACGACCTCCGCCACGAACGGGATGTGGCGATCAAGGTGCTGCATCCGGATCTGGGGGCGACGCTCGGCAGCGAACGCTTCCTCGCGGAGATTCGCACGACGGCGACGCTGCAGCATCCGAATCTCCTGCCATTGTTCGACAGTGGCGAGGCAGATGGCCTGCTCTTCTACGTCATGCCCTTCGTCGAGGGCGAGACGCTTCGGGTACGCCTCGATCGTGAGAAGCAGCTCCCGCTGGACGAAGCCCTGCGACTGACCACGGCACTGGCGACGGCGCTCGGGTATGCCCACGCGCGTGGGGTGATCCACCGCGACATCAAGCCCGAAAACATTCTGCTGCCGGCCGCGCAGCCGGTCATCGCCGATTTCGGGATAGCCCTGGCCGTTCGCAATGCCGGCGGTGCTCGTATCACGCAGACGGGATTGTCGCTGGGAACGCCGCAGTTCATGAGTCCCGAGCAAGCGATGGGGGATCGCGTGTTGGACGCGCGCACCGATCAGTACTCACTGGCGGCGATCCTCTATGAGATGCTGGCGGGCGAACCGCCCCACAGCGGGACCACCGGGCAGGCGGTGATTGCCAAGCTGCTCACGGATGTGCCGCGACCGCTCCGTAGTCTGCGTGCGTCGGTACCCGGCCACGTCGAGGCCGCGGTGCGGCGGGCACTCGAAAAGCTGCCGGCCGATCGCTGGTCGTCGGTCGATGAGTTCGCCGCCGCGCTGCGTACCCCCTCGGCGTTCGGCGACATGGCCACGGCGAGTCACCCTCCGGTGGCGTCGCGTCGGTGGCCGACGGCATTACTTGTGGCCGTCGCCCTGCTCGCCAGCGTGGCCGCGGTGTGGGGATGGCGCCGTCCCATGCCCACGACGCCAACGGTGCGCTACGCGGTCGCCCTCGACTCCGGCGAACGGCTTGGCGGAAGCGGCACACGCCTGGCGCTCTCGCCCGACGGGTCCTCGCTCGTCTACACGAACGGTCTCGACCGGCGACTCTGGATCCGCCGGCGCGATGCGCTGCGAGGCGTTCCGATTCCGGGGACGGAGGATGCGCAGTCACCGTTCTTCTCGCCTGACGGGACGCGCATAGGCTATCTCACGCCGTCGCGCGGGATGCGCCTTATTGCCCTCGATGGCGCCGGTCTCACGGCGGTGACGGACTCCGTGGTCGGGCTCGCTGGCGCGGTGTGGTCCGATGCGGGGATGATCTACGCCGACGCGATCGGCAATCGCGGGCTGGTGCAGGTCGAGGCGCGCCCCGGGGCGACGCCCCGCCCGTTTACCACCAGTGACACTGCCGCCGGTGAGGTGAACCACGCATGGCCCGAGATGCTGCCGGACGGAGGCGCCGTCCTCTTCCAAATCCGATACAGCATCAACTCCGCTCGTCGGCACACGATCGGCATCGCTGACGTCGCGACGGGCAGGCATCGCGTACTCTGTGACGGGATCTACGCCCGAGTGCTTCGTCCGGGGTACCTGCTGATCGTTGGAGAGGCGGGAGAGCTCTCGGTCGTGCCATTCGATCTTGAGAAGCGGCAGTTGGCGGGAGAGCCGCGCTCCCTGGGGGTGTCCGTCCGGGTGCAGACCTCGCAAGGCGCTGATGTTGCGGTCTCCCGAGATGGTCGCGTCGCCTACGCGACCGGTTCCGGCGCCGCGGAGTGGGAGCTCGCGCGAATCGATCGTGATGGCCGCAGTGCGCCCTTCGATACGGCATGGCGCGATGGATTCACCAGCCCGCGCCTCTCACCTGACGGTGAGGCCTTGGCCGTGCTTGTTGGAAACAGCGTGACGGATCAGGATGTGTGGATCAAGCGCGCCACCGCCGAACCGTTGCGCTTGACGCTCGATTCCCGGTTCATACGGAGCGTGACGTGGGGGCCCGATCCGTTCTCGGTCACCGTGGTGGGATTGAATCCAGCCGAACAGCGCTTCGATGTGTTCGTGCAGCGCGCCGACGGGCGCTCAACGCGAAGAGTCATTGCGCTGCCGAACAGCCATCAGGCGTCCGGGGTGGAATGGTCGCCGGACGGGAAGTGGCTCGTGTACGAGACGTCTGCGATCGATGCGAACGGCCGCCAGGGGAACGGCGACGTCTACCTCTTTCGACCGGGCATCGATTCGGTTGCCACGGCAGTCGCCGCCACCAAGGCGATGGAGGGGGCACCGGCGATCTCACCTGACGGACGTTTGCTCGCGTTCACCTCGGGGGTGACAGGACGATCCGAGGTCTACGTCGTGCCGTTCCCGAATGTCGGCGATGCCAGATGGCCAATCTCCACGAACGGAGGCGGCGATCCGCGCTGGTCGCGCGACGGCACGCGACTGCTTTATCTGGATGGTGCGAGACGCTTGCAGGCCGCCGAGGTTTCGCCAGCTGGCGGATTCCACGTCGTGCGGACCGCGGCATGGCCAGGTTCCGTGGAACTCGGCGGTACCCGCGCCAACACTCGGCTCTACGACCCGATGACAGATGGCAGCATCCTAATTGTGCGACCGGTTGAACGGGCGCAGGGCGCGCGGCTGGTCATTGTCGAGAACTGGCTCGACGAACTGCGCCGCTCAAGCTCGGACGCCCGATGAGCGCGCGCACGCCCTCTCTGCGTAGAGCGCTCGAATCGTGACTCCTCCCATCGAACGCCTCACCACCGCCCTCGCCGACCGCTACCGCGTTGACCGCGAACTCGGCGCCGGCGGCATGGCCACCGTCTATCTCGCGCACGACCTCCGCCACGAGCGCGATGTCGCCATCAAGGTCCTGCATCCGGACTTAGGGGCCGCACTCGGCGCCGAGCGGTTCCTGAGCGAGATCAAGACCACCGCCAAGCTGCAGCATCCGCATATCCTGCCGCTGCTCGACTCCGGCGCGGCCGATGGATTGCTGTACTACGTCATGCCCTTCGTGAAGGGCGAGACGCTGCGTGCGCGTCTCGAGCGCGAGTCGCAGCTGCCCCTCGCCGAGGCGCTGCTCATTGCCCGCGAAGTGGCCGACGCGCTCGCGGAAGCGCACGGGCAGGGGATCGTGCACCGCGACATCAAACCGGAGAACATCCTGCTGCAGGGCGGGCATGCGCTGGTCGCCGACTTCGGGATCGCGCTCGCCGTGCAGCAGGCCGGCGGTGCCCGCATGACGCAGACCGGCCTCTCGCTCGGCACGCCGCAATACATGTCGCCCGAACAGGCCATGGGTGACAAGGCGGTCGATCATCGGGCCGACCAGTATGCGCTGGCGGCGGTCACGTACGAGATGCTGACCAGCGAGCCGCCGCACACCGGAACGAATCCGCAGGCGATCGTGGCCAAGCTGCTCTCGGAAGCGGTGCGGTCGGCCACGGTCCTTCGGCCGTCGGTGCCCGCCCACGTCGATGCGGCGTTGCGACGTGGTCTCGAAAAGCTGCCGGCAGATCGCTTCGGCAGCACGCGCGAGTTCGCCGAGGCGCTCGATCGACCCGGCGTTTTTACCGATACGGGCGCGGTGGCCGCGCCGCCGGCACGCGGCGCGATCATGCGCCTGCTGTCGTCACCACTGTGGGCGGTCGGTTTCGTAGCGGCACTGGTCGCGGTCGGCGTGCTGGCCGGCCGGCAGCAGGCGCCGGTGAACCAGGTTGCCCGCTTTGCGCTGCCGCTCGTGGACGCCGAACGCATGACCGTGCTGGGCATCGGTGAGCGCCTGGCCATCGCCCCCGATGGCAGTGCGATCGCCTTCGTGGCCGCCACGGCCTCGAACGGCGTGCTGAACGTCCGGCGGTTGGACGAACTCACGCCACGCCTGTTGCCGGGAACCGAGGGCGCACGCGCCCCCTTCTTCTCGCCCGACGGCAAGTGGATCGCCTTCGTGGCGCGTGGGCGACTGCGCAAAGTCTCGGTGGACGGTGGCCCCGTCACCGACATCACCGATGGCAGCATCATCCCCGACAACACTGGGGCCGTGTGGACGCCCAGTGGCGACATCATCTTCTCGCGCACCAACGACACGCTCTACGGGAAGGCTGTGATGCTCCGGGTCGCGGCCGCGGGTGGGCCGATTCGCGGCCTCGGCGAGCGCGGCGCCGAAGCGGGCGAAATGGCCGGGCCGATTCTCGCCCCCGATGGCGAAACGATCGTGGCGACGTGGGGCCCGGGGCGGATTCGTAGCGGCGCGGCGACGCCACTCGCCATCATGTCGCCCGACGGGAAGTTCACCCTGCTCGACGTCATCGCCGAGCGGGCCGTCGGGTTTGTCGATGACTATGTGGTGTTCCTGCGCGCCGACGGCACGCTCATGGGGGTACCGGTCGATCTGAACGCGCGCAAGACCACCGGACCGGCGGTACCCCTCATGGAGTCGGTGCAGGGACCCGGGCTCTCGGCGTCGGGCGCGCTGCTCTATTCACCGGGGCAGTCGGCCGTCTCGGCGGTGCTCGTGGACGAGCGCGGTGCCACCACGCCCTTTCTCACCGAGGCGCGGCAGTTCGGGAATCCGCGCTATTCACCCGACGGCTCGCGGGTCGCGTTCGATATCGGCGGCCCACAGGGGCGCGATATCTGGATCTACGAGATCGCGTCGGCCACGCTGACTCGACTCACCTCCGGCGGCAGCAATGTCCGCCCCGAATGGACGCCCGATGGCAAGCGGGTGCTCTATCGTCAGGTCTCGCCGCGGCGCGGGCTCAGGTGGCAGCCGGCGGATGGCAGCGGCACGCCGGAACTCCTCGTGGAAGTGCCCGGTGGACCGAATGAAGGGATGGTCTCGCCCGACGGGCGCACGCTGATGTACCGCACCGACGAAGGCAACGGCGATCAGCAGGTCTTCATGATGCCGCTCGACAAGTCTGCGGCTGCGACGGCGTTCCTCACCAAGTCGGTGAACTGGGCGCCGCGGTTCTCGCCCGACGGCAAGTGGCTCGCCTACAGCTCCGATGAGTCGGGGGACGCGGAGGTATATGTTCGCCCGTGGCCCGGCCCCGGCGGTCGCGTGCAAGTCTCGAGCGGTGGTGGCAGCGAACCGGTCTGGTCGCGCGACGGCCGGTCGCTCTTCTATCGCACCGACACCGCCGTGGTGGTCGCCGCGGTCAACGCGTCGCCCACCTTTACGGTGCAATCGCGGCGCGCGCTCTTCGCGAACGCGTTCGAGTCCTCAGGGCCGCACGCGTCGTACGATGTGGCACCCGACGGCAAGCACCTGTTGATGCTGCAAACGAAGGACTCGCGCGCCTCGGTGATGCTCGTGCTCAACTGGGCCGCGGAAGTGCGCGCGCGCCTCAAGAAGCCTTAAGGACGTCATGAGTTCCACGCTCGAGCGCCTCACCACTGCCGTCGCCGACCGCTACCGCGTCGAGCGCGAACTCGGCGCCGGTGGCATGGCCACCGTCTATCTTGCGCACGATCTGCGTCATGAGCGCGACGTCGCCATCAAGGTCCTGCACCCGGACCTGGGCGCTGCGCTGGGGGCGGAGCGGTTCCTGAGTGAGATCAAGACCACGGCCAAGCTGCAGCATCCGCATATCCTCCCCGTCTGGCGTCGCGACAGCAAGGCGCTCTTTTACCCGGAAGGGGACGCCATTGTCGAGGTGTCGCTCGCCTTCACCCCGGATCCCGTGATCACCGGCACGCGCGCCGTCACCCAAGGGGTGCTGGCCTCTGATGATCGCCTGCACGCCGCCTTCGACGTGGGGCCGAACGGCGATATCATCGGGATCCGCCGCGTGCGCGAGCCGCGTCTCATCGTGGTGCGTAACTTCGCCACCGAGGTGCGCCGTGCCCTGCGCGGGAATGGCTCGTGATCGCTGTGCGCCGTCGCTAGTATAGGCCATGGCCGACGCGCCCGATCTCGCCCAAGCCCTCGCCCCCACCTACCGCCTCGAACGCGAGCTCGGTGGCGGGGGCATGTCGCGCGTGTTCGTGGCTGTGGAGACCGCGCTCAACCGCCGCGTCGCCATCAAGGTCGTGCCCGTTGATGGCGGGGCCCAGGCGGTCGAGCGCTTCCGTCGCGAGATCAGCACCGCGGCCCAATTGCAGCACCCCCACATCGTCCCCGTGCTCACCGCCGGCGAGGCGAATGGGGTACCGTGGTTCGCCATGCCCTACGTGGCCGGTGAGTCGCTCCGGGCGCGCATCGCAGGGCAGGGCGCCCTTCCGGTCGCCGAGGCGACCAAGATCCTGCGCGATATCGCCCAGGCGCTCGCCTACGCGCACGCGCAGGGCTTCGTGCACCGCGACATCAAGCCGGACAACGTGCTCCTCGCCGACGGCGCGGCGGTGGTGACGGATTTCGGCGTGGCAAAGGCGCTCTCGAGCGCTACCAACGCGCCGAACACGACCGCGCTCACCGGCGCCGGCATGGCCCTCGGCACGCCCGCCTACATGGCGCCGGAGCAGGTGAGTGCCGATCCGCAACTCGATCATCGCGCGGATCTGTACGCGTGGGGCTGCGTGGCGTATGAGCTGCTCACGGGCAGCACGCCATTCGGCAATCGGGCGCCGAGCGCGATCTACGCCGCGCACATCACGGAAGCGCCAAAGCCAGTGCGCGCGACGCGCGCCGACGTGCCGGAGTCGCTGGCGCGGCTGGTGGAGCAGTGCTTGGCCAAGATGCCGGGTGATCGGCCCCAGTCCGCGCGCGAGCTGCTGGCGGTAATCGATGGCATCGCGACCCCCGCGGCGATCGTGGCGTCCGCGACAAAATCGACGCCTCGCGGGTTAATGGTCCTGCCGCTGGTCGCCCTGCTACTCGCCGCGGGCTGGTGGTGGCGCTCCGGAACCGCGGCGCCGGCCGTCGCTGCCGCAACCGATCGGTCCATCGTGGTCCTTCCGTTCGACAACGCCGCGCGCGACACGGCGCAGGAGTACTTCGCCGACGGTGTCACCGAGGATCTCATCGGTAAACTGGCCGAGTCGGGGATGCGGGTGATCGGACGGAACACCGCCTTCTCGTTCAAGGGCAAGCACCCGACGCCGCAGGAGGCCGGGCGTGCCACCGGCGTCGCCACCGTGCTGACCGGCGCCGTGCGACGCAGTGGCCAACAGGTACGCATCTCCGCTGAACTCGCCCGCGCGGGCGACAACTCGGTGCTCTGGAGCTTTAGCGCCGAGCGATCGAACGCGGAGATCGTGGAGCTGCAGCGGGATATCGTCGACTCCATCGCCAAGCGGATTGTCGGGTTGGCGGGCGACCATCAAGGCGGCCGACGACTCGTCGATCCGCGCAGCTACGACCTCGTGCTTCGCGCTCGGTATGCGGTCAACAGCCTTTCGCGAGACGGGTTGGATCGGGGACTCGCCCTCTACGACAGTGCACTGACGATCGATGCCACTCTGGTCGACGCGCTGATCGGCAAGGCATTTGTCTACAGTGCGCTCTCGGACGGCTTCGAGCACCCGAACGCGGTGATGCCAAAGGCCTCCGAGTTTATCGGTCGAGCGATGTCAATCGACAGCACGCGCGCCGACGTGCTCGCCGCCGCGGCAACCCATACCGCGGGCTATGCGTTCGATTGGTCGCGAGCGCAGCAGCTGGTGGCCGCAGCACGCCGTCGCGACCCCCTCTCGATCCGGGCGATGTTCGCGCAATACATGGTGCACACGTCGCAGGCGAACGTGCCCGCCGCCATGGCGCTCCTCGATTCGATGGTGAAGGTCGACCCGTTGGATCCGCTGCCGGCGCTGAATCAGATCTATCTGCCCGTCATGATGGGCGACCGTGTGTCCGCGGAGCGCGCGTGGGCGCGCGCGCCGGACTTCGTGAAATCCGTGACCTACGGGGACGTCGGTGCAGCGATGGTGCCGTTGGTGAGCGGTCGCCATGCGGAGGCCCTGCAGATTGCCACGGCGCAGGAGCCCACGATCGGGCACCCCTCGTCGATCGGCATCATCGCGCTCGCGCGCATGGGCCGTGGCGCCGAGGCCCGAACTCGGCTGCAGGCCGCCGAGCGCGCGTGGGAGCGCAGCTACTCGCCGCCCGAGATGATCGCGTGGGCCGCCGCCGAAGTCGGCGACACCACCGCGATGTACAAGTGGCTCGAGATCGGAAACCGCGAGCGGTCAGCCTGGCGTCTCTTCATCGGGATTTTTGGCGGGAAGATCGGGAGTCACCGCGCTGAGCCTCACTATCAGGCGCTGCTCACGAGCTACGGCATCAAGGGCCTGCCGCCGACGCCCTGATCTCGCCGGGCGGCACCCCGCTCCCCCCACGCCCCACCCCCGCATAGATTCCCAACTCGCTCGGCGCGGCCCTCCAGCCGCGCCGTCTGCTTTCCCCCCACCGGGGGGTCCCCCGGGGACCCCGTTCGGGGCGCATATCCATGCACGCACCGCCGCCGCGGGCCAATCGGCCCCATCGCGACTTCCTCAACATCGCCGACTTCTCGCCGGCCGAAACGTTTGCGCTGCTCGATCTCGCCGAGCGGATGCGAACCGGCGGCTACGACAAGAAGCCGCTCGCCGGCAAGGCGCTCGCGATGCTGTTCATGAAGTCGTCCACGCGGACGCGCATGAGCTTCGAAGTGGGGGCGCTGCAGTTGGGCGGGTCGGCGCACTTCCTGTCGCCGCGTGACGTACAGATCGGCCGCGGGGAGCCCATCGCCGATACGGCCCGCGTGCTGTCGCGCTACGTGCATGGCATCATGATCCGCACCTTCGCGCATCAGGACGCGGTGGATCTGGCGGCCGACGCCGATGTGCCGGTGATCAACGGCCTCACCGATCTGTCGCACCCCTGTCAGATCCTCGCCGATATCCTCACCGTGCACCAGCACCGCGGCACCATCCGCGGCAAGACAGTGGCATGGATTGGCGACGGCAACAACATGGCCAACTCGTGGATCGAGGCGGCCGCGCACCTGGGCTTCACGCTCACGATCGCGTGCCCCGAGGGCTTCGAGCCCGACGAGCAGTTCCTCGCGCTCGCCCGCGAAAAGGCCGCCGATGTGCGCCTGCTCCGCGACCCGCGAGAGGCGGTGGCCGGCGCCGATGTCGTGACCACCGACGTGTGGGCGTCGATGGGGCAGGAGGAGGAGCAGGCCAAGCGCGCGCTGGCGTTCGCGCTCTATCAGGTGGACGACACGCTCATGGAACTCGCCGCCCCCCACGCGATCTTTCTCCACTGCCTCCCCGCGCACCGCGGCGAAGAGGTCACCGCCAGCGTCATCGACGGCCCGCAGAGCGTGGTCTGGGATGAAGCCGAGAATCGCCTGCACATCCAGAAGGCGATCATGGCGGTGCTCATGGGAAACGAAACGCTGTAACCGAAACGCTGTAATCGAAACGCTCTAGCCGGAACTCTCGCGCACCATGCCCATCGCTGAAGGCACCAAGGCCCCCGATTTCACCCTCCCCACCGACACCGGTGAGGAACTCACGCTCTCGTCGCTCAAGGGGCAGTGGGTCGTGCTGTACGCCTATCCCAAGGACGACACCTCCGGCTGCACCACCGAAGCCTGCGAGTTCCGTGACCTCTTCCCCAAGTTCAAGAAGGGGAAGGCGGTCATCCTCGGCATCAGCCCGGACCCGGTGAAGTCGCACGCCAAGTTCAAGGCCAAGTACGAGCTCCCCTTCACGCTCCTCGCCGACACGGAAAAGACCGTGCTCCAGGCCTACGAAGTGTGGAAGGAGAAGTCGATGTACGGCCGGAAGTACATGGGCGTCGAACGCACCACCTTCGTGATCGACCCCAAGGGCAAGATCGCCAAGGTCTTCGAGAAGGTGAAACCGGCCGGCCACGCCGAAGAGGTCATGGCCGTCATCGGCTGATCGCGGGCGACTGCCAGCTTGGCTGGCGATTGTCTGCCATTTTGAGCATGTTTCAGGGCGCGCCCACATCGGACGCGCCCTGATTCTTTCCAGCCCATGACTGACTCGACTGCCGCGCTCAAGCGCACGCCGCTCTACGACATCCACGTCGCCCTGGGTGCCAAGATCGTTCCCTTCGCCGGCTACGAGATGCCGGTGCAGTACCCGAGCGGGATCACCGCCGAGCACAAGGCCGTGCGCGAGAGCTGCGGCATGTTCGACGTGTCGCACATGGGTGAGGTCATCGTGAAGGGCCCCGATGCCATTCGCTTCGTCAACTCGGTCACGAGCAATGACGTCGCCGCGCTCGGCATCGGGCAGGTGCAGTACTCCACGCTGCTCCGCGCCGACGGCACCATCGTCGATGACCTGCTCGTGTATCGCTTCGCCGATCACCTCATGCTGGTGATCAACGCGAGCAATCGCGACAAGGACCTCGCGCACCTCGAGGCGCATCGTGCCGGTTTCGACTGCACGATGACGGATATCTCCGACGCCACGGCGCTGCTGGCGATCCAGGGCCCGAAGGCGCCGGCGATCGTCGCCGCGCTCGCCGATGTGCCGCTCGATGGCATCAAGTACTACTGGTTCACCGAGGGTCATGTCGCCGGGGTGCCGTGCATCATCTCGCGCACGGGCTACACCGGTGAACTCGGCTTCGAGCTCTATTTCGATGAGAGCAAGGCGGCGCACATCTGGAACGCCGTGATGGCGAGTGGCGCAGTGACGCCGGCGGGGCTTGGGTGCCGCGACTCCCTGCGTCTCGAGGCGGGGATGTGCCTCTACGGCCATGAACTCGATGACCAGGTGACGCCCGTCGAGGCGGGCCTCAACTGGCTCCTCAAGCTCGGCAAGGCCGAACCGTTCCTGGGCAAGGACGTGCTCGCGAAGCAGGCCGCGGAAGGCACGGCGCGCAAGCTCGTGGGTTTCACCTTCGACGAACGCGCCATTCCGCGGCACGGCTATCCCGTGCATGTGGACGGCGTGCCGTTTGGCGAAGTGCGCAGCGGCACCATGAGCCCCACGCTCGGTATCCCGATCGGCACGTGCTTCCTGCCGGCCGCCGCGGCGGTGGAAGGCGCGACCTTCGCGGTGGAGATTCGCGGCAAGGCGGTCCCCGCGCGCGTGGTCAAGCTGCCGTTCTACAAGCGCCCGGGGAAGGCGTGAGCACACGCGCTCGCCCGTCTGCCGCTCGCGGCGGCGCGGAAGAGCACGCGACGCAACCCGTCGCGATTCTGATGACCGACGTGGAGCCGGCCATCCGGCTCAACGCGGCGCTCGAGCAGCTCGGCGTGGAGACCGTCGCCATCTCGCCGATGGATGATGTGCGTGGCGATCTTCGGCGCGCGCATCCCTCGGTGCTGGTCCTCACCGGCGCGCTGCTCGATCCCGCGAACATTGCGCTCGTGCGGCAGCTGCTCTGGGACAACGTCACCGTCATCGGTTTCACCGATGTGGTCGATCCGGTGATGAACGAGCGGCTGCGCGACGTGGGCTACGCCGAAACGTGGGCCAAGCCCATCGTCATCGACGAGGTCGTGGACAGCATCCGCCGGCGCCTCGATCGGCAGCGCCTCGCGCGCATCACCGGGCTTGTGGGTGAAAGCGCGCCGGTGCAGGAAGTGCTGGTCAAGGTCGAGCAGATCGCCCCCGTCACGAGTACGGTGCTCATCGAAGGTGAGAGTGGCACCGGCAAGGAATTGGTGGCGCGCGCCATTCACCGCCTGAGTCCGCGCCGCGGCAAGCCGTTCATTGCCGTGAACGTGGGCGCGCTGCCGGAGACGCTGCTCGAGAGTGAGCTCTTCGGGCATGAGAAGGGCTCGTTCACCGGCGCCGCCGAGCGGCGGCTGGGGCGCTTCGAGCTGGCGGATACCGGGACGCTCTTTCTCGATGAGATCGGCGAGATCCCGTCGTCCACGCAGGTGAAGCTGCTGCGCGTTCTCGAGGAGCGTGAGGTGACGCGCGTCGGTGGGACGGGCTCCATTCCGGTGGATGTGCGCGTCGTGGCCGCGACCAACCGTCCGCTGCGCGAGCATGTCGAGGAGGGATCGTTCCGTGCCGATCTCTTCTATCGCCTGAATGTGCTGAGCGTGTATCTGCCGCCGCTGCGCGAGCGGCGCGACGACATTCCGTTGCTCGTGCGTCGCTTCGTGAGCGAGTTCAGCGCGATGCACGATCGCGAGTTCCAGGGGATCTCGGCGGAGGCGCTTGGCTTGCTGGTCGAGTACCACTGGCCCGGCAACGTGCGCGAGCTGCGCAATCTCATCGAGAGCATGGTGGTGCTCGCGCATGGGCGCGAGATCGTGGCCGATGACATTCCGCGCGCGATTCGCGATGGCGGCGGGCGTCGATTGCTCCCGGTGCATGTAGGCCCGGTCGTGCGCGAAGGGGAACGTGCGCAGGGGCGCGAGCTCGAGTTCATCGTGCGCTCGCTGGTCGAGCTCAAGCTGCAGGTCGAGGAGCTGCGGCGGCGCATGGACGTGGAGACGCGTGCCGGCGCGCCGCTCTGGGCGGAAGCGGGGGCGATGGGACGAGCCGTGAGCGGAAATGCGACGGGGCTCACAGAAGTCCTACCACCGGTCCCGTATGGTGTGGTGCGTGGTATCGAGCCACGTGACCAGACGCCGCCGCCGACGGTGATCACCCTGGGGCCCGGGATGACGATGGCTGAGATCGAGCGGGTGGCGATCCAGACGGCGTTGCGGAACACGGGTGGCAACCGTCGAAAGGCGGCGGAATTGCTCGGGATCGGGGAGCGGACCCTGTACCGGAAGCTTCGGGAGTACGAGGGGGAGACCGGCGATCTCGGTGAGGGCCCCCTCGACGAAGCTTGAGGTGGATGGGGGTACGTGTAAGTCCGACAACATCTTGTAGGGACGGGGAGCCTTGCCACACGGCGTCCTCAGCCACATATTGGCCCTGTAAGACGGTCGGTCCCCTCCCCTCGAGCTGGTCAGCCGCGGAGCCACGCCTGTCCATTCCAGTCAATTTCGGCATGTCGTCGCCCTCTTCTCCCTCCGGAACCATTGCGGGGAGTGTGTTGCCCATTCGGAGGGCTGAGGAGCTGATCGCCACCCTGCCAGGGGTGGTTGCGGTTCGGATCATGCCGAACGAAACGGGCGCCGTGGAAGAGATCCACGTGCTGACGACCGATCAGGTCGCCCCCAAGAATACGGTTCGCAACATCGAGAGCGCGCTCATTGCGCAGCTCGGTCTCCGGGTCAACCACCGGAAGATCTCGGTTGCCACCACTATAGACACGCCTCGTCCCGAAGCGCCGCCGGTGACCCCGCCTGCCGGCCTGACGGCCATGGCCGGCGGAGCAGCCCCCTCAGCGCCCCAGGCGGCCGTGCCGCCGATGCCGCAGGCGGTCGCCCCCGAGCCGGCCCCTCAGCCGACCCCGCTGCCGGGTGGTCGGTTGCACGCCCATCTCAGTGCCGTTTCCGCTCCTGAGTCGTCTGCCTCTACGGTGTCGACCGTCGGGGCAAGCCGTCGGTTGCTGGTGTTCGAGGATGTCGAAGTCCGTCGTTCGCGCGCGCGCGGGGTGTTGTGCCGCGTCACGCTGACGCGCGATGGCGAGGAGTACTTCGGCGAGGCGGAAGGGCAGGAATCGGAGCGTTCGCGGATCGAGCTGTCGGCCCGCGCGACGTTGCAGGCGATCTCGACGGCCACGAAGGCCACGCCGGGCGGCGACAAGAGCCTGGCGCTGGAAGGGGCCAAGTTGATCGACGCGTTTGATCGGGAGTTCGTGTTTGTCAGCCTGTCGGCGAAGGTGGGACGTGAGCCGGTGGTACTGACGGGCAGCTGTGAAGTGCGGGAGAGCGCGGAAACGAGCGCGGTTTTGGCGGTGCTCGACGCGACCAACCGCTGGGTGCATTTCGATCGCTAACTGCGCGCAAGCGCGTCGGACCCTTCTACTCACCGTCGTTACGACGATCCCTTAGAAGTCCCCGCCAACCGTCTGGAGCGGAGCTGAGCGGGCAGGCCAGTTACAGGAGCGGAGCCAACCTCGACTAGCACGTGTGAATCGCGAGCGCGATGCACGTGACTGACCCCGATGGGAGGTGACGCAGATGGACTTCATGGCCCAGCTCGTGAATGCGCTTTGGTCGGTCATTGTTGCCGACGTCAAGCTTTGGGGCTGATCTGACGATCGACTAGCCGGCTTGGCGGGGACCCCTTCTCGATCCACGATGAAGAAACGCGTCATAGCATATGTCTATGGGATCACGCTTGCTGCGGCAGGCGTGCTCTTTGCGCTTCATTCAATGTCACCCGTCGTGGATCTCGACCTACTCGGTGGCGTGCTGATTCTCGCGGTAGTGGCTGCCGCGATGGCGTTCTTCAGCTACCAAGTTCGTGGAAGTACGATCGGTGCGGCTTCTTTCCTTCCTTATCTCACCGCCGTCGTACTTTATCCCTCCTGGGGCACCACGATCGCTATCGGTCTTGGTGCGACAGTAGCGGAATTGATGAAGAAGAAGCTGCCGATTCAGCGTGTATTCAACGCGTCGCAGCTCATTCTCGCCGCTGGACTTAGCAGTCTGCTCTATGTGCGCGTTGGCGGCGTAGCCCTGCAAGTGGATGATACTTTCCGCTTTGGGCCGCACGCAGCGGCGGTTCTCTCATTCTTTCTAGTCAATACGGGTGCCGTCGCCGGCGTAATCAGTCTGGCTGAAAACAAGCCTTTCTGGAAAACCTGGTACGAAGGGAATGTAAGAGGGCTGTTCTGGGACGTCGCATCGATGCCTCTCGTGTACGCGTTCGCGAGAGTCTACGTCGATTGGAGTTACTGGGGCATCATCGTTCTATCCTCACTTATCGTGATGGCCCGTTATGGCTATCAGGCATTCTGGGGACTGGAGCGTACCAACGAAGAGCTTCTTAATCTCTTCGTTCAGACGGTCGAATTCCGAGACCCGTATACTTCAGGCCATTCGCAGCGGGTCAAGAAGTACTCGCTAATCATCGCGGATATCCTCGGATTGCCTGAAAAGCAGATTGAGCAGATTGGAACGGCTGCTCTTTTGCACGACGTCGGAAAGATCCATGAGATCTTCGCGCCCATTCTGTCGAAGCCAGGTCGGCTGACACCGGATGAGCGCGCGATCATGGAGTTGCACCCGATCAAGAGCTGTGAGCTCGTCGAGAAGATCTCGAGTCTAAAGGACAAGAAGATCCACATCGACGTCAGGCACCATCACGAGAATTGGGATGGTACCGGATACCCCGATCAGAAGAAGGGCAAAGACATTCCGTTGGCGTCCCGCATCATCATGTTTGCAGATACGATCGATGCGATGACGACGGATCGTCCATATCGAAAGGCGCTTGGAGAAGCAGACGTTAAGGCCGAACTGATGAAGTATCGCGGCATTCAGTTCGATCCCGAGATCTGCGACAAGCTGATTAGCTCGCCGGACTTCTACCGCCTCTTTGACAAAAGTGATTCCGGGCATGTCCGATCACTAACGCAGAGGATCGAGAAGCTAGTTCGAACTCGGATGAAGACGCCTGCTGTGGCGTAACCATCTGACCCGAAACCAAAGGCCGTCTTCCAAGTGAGCAAGGAAGACGGCCTTTCTTTATGCTCCCAAGCGCCGCATTGCACCCTTGAGCGCAGTGCTTAGCGGAGATCGCTCACGTCGCATTCGTTCGATGTACCTAGTCGCGATCTCACCAGCCTCTACCGACCGTCCCAAGCGAATTAGCGCGTCGACTACTACCGATGTCAGATAGTCGCTGGTGCCGAACCGGCCCGTTCTTTCGTGCTTCTCTATCGCAGCCGCGACGAGTGCTTCAGATGGCCGCCATCTGGGGTTTAGCAGCTGCGCCCCTAGCTCGAGCGCTACGACGTAAGCGCTCGCCTTTGGAGTTGGAACTCTGGGTAGCGCCGACTTAACCATCGACAGAAACTGCAGCGCTCGATCCGCGTCAGCTCGGTAGATCGCATCTCTGCAGAAGTGCGCAGCGGCGAAGCCGGATGAGACGGGATCAGAATCGAACTCGAGGAGGCTCGAAAGCTCTTGATTCCAACGGTCAAGATCCTCGATGTTGTCCTCGTCGATTGCGATTTGAGCCAATTGCCAGGCGGGATACTCCGCGAGCCTAGGTGCATCCAGCTCCTTGCAGGATTCAAGCGCTGATATGAATGCGTTCTTCCCTAGCGACGTGTCTCCGGCAATTCGGAGCGCGAACGCAGCACGTCCAAGATCTTGGGCATCTGTAGTTGAGAGGGCTCGGTCGACCGCCTCGGATACGTAAGCTGAAGCAATCGATCGAGCAGTCTCTAGGTCGCCAAAGATCGTATGGAACAGCAGCGATAGCCTGTCCAGGCCCGTAGGCCGTGCCGACTGGAGAATCAACTCCTCGCAAGATCGGAAGGTCGAGTTCGCAATCGCGGCGTCGCAGGTATTGGCGGCGATTACTAGAGCTATCTCCGCAGCCCTTATTCGAACGCTGCGGGTAGCTTCTGTCGACTGGGCGATTCGTCCGGCGATGGAAGCGAGCTCGTCTCGGTCTGCGGTCTGATCAGCGCGCGATGCAGAATCAATACTCGAAAGTAGTGCGTCGAGTTCATCCGGGGAAACGTGTTCGAACGATCTCGGAGCTGATATCCCACTGGGCGCGGACATAAGCGCTCTCCCGTACTCACCAATATCAAGCTCTAAGCGACTCTTGAGGCGCTGAACGCGAGTCGCTCGCGTGGGATCCCCGGCGCGCTCCAGGCTAGCATCCAGCACGCGAAGCACTCTGGCAGGAAAACCAAGCGCGAGTAGCTCTGGTTCTGCCAGCAGTAGTCGCTGAATTGCTTCAGTATGCCGGTTGCCATCAACTAGATGCTCGATCGCTTGAAGTAGCAGCTCTGAGCTCTCGAGAGATACGTGTTCCTTTAGGAGAAGATCCGCAATCGTGGAGTGAAGTGTCGTCTGGATGAGTCGGGGAAGGCGTTCGACTGCCGCGCGGCCGATTAGCTCGTGGGCAACAAAGAACAGATCGTCGGTCTGCTTGAGGCAGTCGCCCGCGGTAAGCTGCTCTAGTGCACCAAGCAGTTCGTGTGTCGGCAGTTGTAGCACTGCTTTGACCCTGTCTGGCGTTGCCATATCCCCGAGCAGAACAATCACTTGGATTGTTCGAAGCGCGTGCTCGTGAAGGCGTTCCACCCGCTGCTCTAGAAGAGTCTGCAGTGTCGGTGGAACTCCCCCAGCATCACCCGTTTCCACCCAGTGATGAACGAGTGACCGGATCATCAGCGGATTGCCTTCCCCGGCGTCTACGAACCACTCTTCAATGGAGGCCGAGGGAGCTGCCGCGCAATCCTTGCTGATCCGCTGTGCTAGAGTGAGAGAGCTGCCGGGATCAAGCGAGGTTAGCTCGCGGACAAGTAGTGTCGATGGAAATCTTGCGGGGCGAGCGGGTAATCCGAAGCGAGTGCGAGATGTCGCAAGAATGAACAGGCGCATTGCCGAACAGCGCTGGACTAGGTCGGCCATGCACTCCCAAGAGTCTCCGTCCATCCAATGAAGGTCTTCGACCGCAAGAAAGATTGGACGCTCTTCAGAGATTGCGCCAAGAATGTCGACGAGGGCGTGTCGAATGGACTTTGACTTCGCTCTCTCAGGCGGCAAAGGGATAGAGCTTTGGGACGGCTCGCTCGTAAGCGAATCGGTTTCGTCACTCCCAGTCGTCGACTCGCTATCCTCGGGCTGATCGTCGCGAACCAACCGCCGCAACACCCCCAAACTCTCCGGCGAACACCCCAACGCCCCCGGATACCCCAAAAGCTCCGGGATCACATCCAGGAACACCCCCAGTGGGCGCCGCTGATCGGTCTCGCGGCACTCGAGATGTACCTCGCGGTAGCCTTCGATCTGCGCGACCTTGCTCAGCTCCGTCAGCAGTCGCGTCTTGCCGATCCCCGGCGGGCCGTGCAGCAGGATCGCACTGCCGTCGTGCCACCGCGCGCGGCGCATCGACAGCGTCAGATCGGCCAGCTCCTGCTGACGCCCCACGAAGTGCCGCTCGGTATTCGCCAGACTCGGACGCCGCTTGGCGCTCGGGTCGGTGAACCGCTTCCGCAATTGCGTCGCCGGCAACCGAATCTCGCCCGCGTTGGGCCCCAGCTCGGCGAGATAGCGATCGAGAATCGCCACCGCTTCCGCCTTCGAGCCGTTGAGCATCGCACACTCAGCGAGCGTCAACGTCGCGTCTTCGTTGAGCGGATCGAATGGCAGCAGCCACCGCGAGATCACCTCGGCGCCGCTCCAATCGGCGCGCTCGCGGCGCCCCCGCAGTTGCTCGACCAGGACGCGGCGCACATCCGCGTGCACCGAGGCGCGCGTCTGGTCGAGCCAGTCGGCCAGCTCATCGCTCGGCGCCACCAGTCCGGGCACGAAGGGGCCAAGCGGCTCCACGCCGCGAATGACGTCCCGCTCGAAGAGGGGAATGGTGCGATCGACGCAGAACATCGGCAGCACCTGCGTGCGATCGAGCTGCACCTTCTCGCCTTCCATCGTCACGTTGAGCCCCATCGTGCGCAGCTTGTACAGCAGCTGCCGCAGATTCCCGCGCCGGCGCTCGTCTTCATGACGCGGCCACAGCTCGCGCAGGAGTGTTTCGCGCGGCGCGGCCAACCCGGGCGTGTACACCAGGCGCAGCACCAGCGGAAAGAGCATCCCCGCCTGCAGGCCGAGCTGGCTGTATCCCAGCTGCAGCCGCGCTGCGCCCAATGTCTGCATGCGCAGCAGCGGCAGCCCGTCGCGATGCGACAGCACCGGCTCGCGCGGGCCAGGGTGAGGGGTAAAGGCGTGTGCGACCGTCTTCGGACGCATCCGGGAGCGGGATCGGGCCATGATGGATCGGGATGTGGGAGACCACCGGAACTGGGCCGCTGTGTCTCCAAACCTCCCGGGCCGCGTCACCGCGGCGTCATTCCAATTCTACGTCCGCCGGGCCCGTGCCCGCAGTGTCACAGCACCGGCCCGAACGAACGCGGGGCGCTTCTCGCAGGCGAAGCGCCCCGTATCACGATCGCGCACGCCCGTACGGCACCCTTACGGCACCCTCACGGCAGCTCGATCAGCGACTCCTTGGGGATGCCGTCGGCTTCGGCCTGGAAGTTCACCACGAGCCGGTGACGCAGCACCGCCTTGGCCACGCTGCGGATGTCGTCGATGTCGGGCATCGCGCGCCCATCCATCGCCGCCCGGGCCTTCGCACCCAGGATGAGGTACTGCGAGGCACGCGGACCGGCGCCCCACGACACGTACTGCTTGACCTTCGCCGATGCTTCCGGATTTTCCGGACGCGTCGCGCGCACGACCGACACCGCGTAGCTCACCAGACTCGGCGGCGCCGGCAGACGACGCACGAGCCGCTGGAGCTCCTGCAGCTGTGCGCCGGTGAGCACGGGCGTGATCACGCCCTCTCGATCGCCGGTGGTGGAGAGCACGATCTGCTCTTCCTCCTCGCGCGTCGGATAGCCGATGTTCAGTTCGAACATGAAGCGGTCGAGCTGCGCTTCGGGGAGCGAGTACGTGCCTTCCTGTTCGACCGGGTTCTGCGTGGCGAGCACGAAGAACGGGCGGGGCAGGTCGTACGTCTGACCGGCGACGGTGACCGTTCGCTCCTGCATGGCCTGCAGCAGCGCGGCCTGCGTCTTTGGCGGGGCGCGATTGATTTCGTCGGCGAGCACCATGTTGCCGAACACCGGGCCCGGTGCAAAGCGGAAGGCGCGCCGTCCGGTGCCGCTCTCTTCTTCCATCAACTCCGTGCCGGTGATGTCACTCGGCATGAGGTCCGGCGTGAACTGCACTCGCGAGAAGGACAGATCGAGCGTCTGCGCCACCGTCTGCACGAGCAGGGTCTTCGCGAGCCCCGGCACACCGATGAGCACCGCATGGCCACCCGCAAGGAGCGCCGTCACCAGATCGTCGACGATGTGGGCCTGACCGACGATGCGTTGCGAGATCATTTTCGCGAGGTCTTTGCGCGCGAGCGCAAGACGTTCGAGCATCTCGAGATCGTTCACGGCGGGAGATGAAGTCACAGAGGGCCGGGCACAGGGTCAGGTGGCACGGGCGACGGACACGCCCGCAAACACTAACGGACGCCCTCGGGCGTCCGTTGCCGATACTGCGATAATGTACCTGCGATTGGCGCAGGTCGCTCAGCGCCGCGCGTTCAGGGCAGGGCGAACTCAACCCGCTGCTGAACGGGGAAATTCTCGCTGTGGAGCTGCGCGACGAGCGTGAAGCGGCCACGCGACGTGGGCGTCCACTTCTCGGCGTAGATGATCGAGTCGTGCGCATCGAGCAGGCGATTCTGCATGGCCTGCGTGAAGAGGCGATCCTTGCTCCACTTCCACACTTCGCGCCCCTGCGCGTCGAGCACGGTGAAATCGTGCGTCTGTCCGTCGGGGAAGGCGAGTTCGACGCGCTTGCGCGAGTCGTTGGTCACCTCAATGGCGAACCGGACCGTTCCCTGGGCCGTGTCGACCATGACGTGGGATGTGACCCCCCGATCGGCGCCCGCCTTGGGACGCACGCTGGCAACCGGATTCGGCGTGCGAGGACCGCACGCAAACATGAGGACGGCCGCGGCCACCAACGGAACAGTGATGCGTGAAAGCATCAGGGGAGCAGGGGTTGGGAACGGGAGGTATCGGCGCCGAGCCAATCCATAACGCCGACATGGAGTTGGACGATCTACGGTCACAATTCGATACGACGCCACGTTATCAACGGTTGAGCGGGCTGTCAAGCAGGGATTTACAGGCTAAGTGACGGTGGGGGTTGGATTTTCACGGGTTTTTCCACGGTCGGGTTTTGTTCGGTTTCGGTCAAAAGGTTCGCTTGCGAAAAATTTCACAAGCGGGTAGCTTCCGCCCCCGAATGGCAGAAACGCCACAGAAGTCGACGCGTGAATCCAAGCCAACGGGAGAGGTCAGCCCGTGGGCCCTGGCCGGGCTCGGCATGCAGTTCTGTGTGGCCATCATCGTCTTCGTCTACGCCGGCAACTGGCTCGACCGTCGGATGGACACCGCGCCGCTCTTTCTTCTGGGCGGCGTGTTCGTAGGAGGCGGTGGCGTGTTCTACTCCAGCTATCGGCGCCTCATGGCGACGAGCGAGCAGGCGCCGCCGCGGCAGGATTCGGATCACGACTCGCCCCCGTCTGCATGACCACGACACAGCCAACGACGGGATCGACCGGAATCCGGGGCTTCGTGCCCGCCGTGGCGGCCTTTACGGTGGCGCAGGCGGTGCTGGTGCTGGCGACGGCGATGGTGCTGCAGCGGTTCGTCTGGACCGATGCCGGCTCGGCCGCCGCGATTCAGGCCAGCGCGTGGCTCGCAGGGGTGGTGCAGGTGGTGACCTTCGCGATGGCGCGCCTGGTGGCGCGCCAGCAGGTCATCGCCGCGTGGGGGATCGGAGTGCTGCTGCGGTTCGCCGTGGTCGCCTTCTGGGCCTTCCTCGGTATCAAGGCGTTTGGTCTCGTCTCGGGACCGGCGCTGCTGTCGCTGGTGCTCTTCTTCTTCGTCTCGACGGTCATCGAGCCGATCTTCTTGAACGTTGGTTAACCGACACTTTCGGATGCAGTCGATGCTCCGTTCGCTTTCGCGATCGCTCACGCGGTCGTTCGCCATGATCGCCGGATTCACCGTGCTGGCCACCGCGCCGCTGTCGCTGCGCGCCCAGGAGCACGAGGGTGCCGCCGCCGCCGAACATGCGGTGCCGCAGGCGGAAGGCCCGGTCGACATCATCACGCCGCACATCACCGACAGCCGGTACCTCGAAATCCCGTGGCCCAATGCGCATCTGGCCAAGGAAGTCGAGCTGCCGACGTTCGCGCCGGTGCACATCGGCTCGCTCGAAGTGGACCTCTCGCCCACCAAGCACGTCGTGTTCATGGCGCTCGCCGCCATCATCGTCGCGCTGGTCCTGATTATCTCGGCGAACACGTCCAAGAAGCAGCACGAAACGATCGGCCACACCAAGGGCTTTGCCTGCGCCATCGAGGCGATGGCGCTCTACCTCCGCAATGAAGTGGTGCTGCCGAACGTCGGCCATCACGGCGAAGCGTTCGTGCCGTTCGCGCTGACGCTCTTCTTCTTCATCCTCGTGATGAACCTCTTCGGCATGCTGCCGTGGGGCGCCACCGCCACCGGCAATGTGTCGGTCACCGCGACGCTGGCCATCATCACCGCCATTGTCGTGGAAGTCGCGGGCATCCGGGCCAACGGCCTTGGGTACCTCAGCACGATCTTCTATTGGAACAAGGAGCTCCCGCTCGTCATGCGCGTCATCATGTTCGTCGTGATGTCGCCGGTCGAAATGGTGGGCAAGATCTCCAAGCCGTTCGCGCTCACGATCCGTCTGTTCGCGAACATGACCGCCGGGCACATCGTGCTCCTCGCGCTCATGGGGCTCATCTTCACCTTCAAGAGCTGGGTGATCACGCCGGTGCCGGTCCTCATGGCCACCGCGATCAGCATGCTCGAACTGTTCGTCGCCTTCCTGCAGGCCTTCATCTTCACGCTGCTGGCCAGCGTGTTCATCGGCCAGATCCGGGAAGCGCACCACTAAGCTGCACTTGGCAGGACACCGCCGCGCCACTCCCGTG
This sequence comes from Gemmatimonadaceae bacterium, assembly GCA_019752115.1. Lineage (NCBI taxonomy): Bacteria > Pseudomonadati > Gemmatimonadota > Gemmatimonadia > Gemmatimonadales > Gemmatimonadaceae > Gemmatimonadaceae bacterium. The sequence goes on along the minus strand of JAIEMN010000024.1, from coordinate 231,834 downwards.
CGGCGGTGCCAGTAGCCGGTCGAGCGACCGGCGAAACCCGTTGAGCCCCTCGGGGCTCACTGACGGGACATGCGGACCAGAGTGTCCGTCGGGAGCGCAGCATCTCAACGACTACGTACTCGGAGTTATACGATGGAAATCATGGGTCTCCTCCAGGCCGCCGCTCCGGTGGTGCAGGATCCGAAGGGCATGGCGATGATCGGTGCCGGTATCGCCGCCGGCGGCGCCGTGATCGGCGCGGGCATGGGCATCGGCCGTATCGGTGGCTCGGCCGTGGAAGGCATGGCGCGTCAGCCGGAAGTCGCGGGCAAGATCCAGACGGCCGCGCTCATCCTGGCCGCCCTCATCGAAGGCGCCGCGCTGTTCGGCGTCGTGATCGGCTTCCAGATCCAGGGCAAGATCACGTTCTGATGTGTTCGCGCGTGGGGCATCGGCGCGCAATCGCCGGTGCCCCGCCGCACTCTCTTTTCTTCGTGGACTCTTCCATGCTCGCATATCTCCGTCGCACCGGTGGTCGCCTGAGCGCCCTCGCCGCTGCCCTGATGGTCACCGCCACGCCGGCTTTCGCCTCTGAAGGCGGAGAGTCGGGCGGCGGTCTGCTCGACCCGAAGGTCGGCGTGATGTTCTGGACGCTGATCATCTTCGTGCTGCTCTTCACGGTGCTCGCGAAGTTCGCCTTCAAGCCGCTCTTCGCCGCCGTCGAGGCCCGCGAAAAGGCGCTCGAAGACGCGATCGAAGGCGCCAAGCGTGATCGGGCCGAAACCGAGCAGCTCCTCGCGCAGCAGCGCGCGCAGCTCGAAGCCGCCCGCAACGACGCGCAGCAGATCATCGCCGAAAGCCGTGCGACGGCCGAGAAGATGCGCAGCGACATGCTCGCCCAAACGAAGCAGCAGCAGGAAGAGATGATCGAGCAGGCCCGCCGCGCCATCGAAGGCGAGAAGGCCGCCGCCATCGCCGACCTGCGCCGCGAAGCCGTCGACCTCGCCATTGCCGGCGCGTCGAAGGTCATCGAGCAGAACCTCGATTCGACGGGCAACCGTCAGATCGTGGAGTCCTTCCTGGCTTCGCTCAGCGGCAGCAAGGGGACGAACTGATGCCGGCCGGCGTGCAGGGCGAATCCGTCGCCCGCAACTACGCCGAGGCGCTCCTCGCGCTTGCGCGGAAGGCCAACGACCCGGCGGGCTGGGGGACGATGATCCGCCAGGTCGCCGACGCCGTGCTGACCGACGCCACGCTCGCGCAGTTCCTCGACTCGCCGCGCATTGCCGGTGAGCAGAAGTCGGCGGTGCTCGGCAAGGCGCTGGGCGATCGCGTGCCGCAGCTCTTTCTGCGCTTCCTGCAGCAGCTGGTGAAGAATCGCCGCCTGTCGCTCATCCCGACGATCGCGGCAGAGTACGAGACGCTGCTCGATGCCTCCGAAGGCATCGTGCACGCCAAGGTCACGCTGGCCAAGCCGGCCAGCGAGGCCGAGGTCGGTTCGATCGGCGCGCAGCTCTCGCGCATCGTCGGCAAGAAGGTGGTGCCGCACGTGGGCATCGACCCCGCGATCATCGGTGGCGTGGTCGTCCGCATGGGCGATACGGTGATGGACGGCTCCGTGCGCCGGAAGCTGTCGATTCTCCGTCGCCGGATGGGCACGGGCCGCTAAGCGCCCGGGCCGCGGCCCGCTGACGTGACGCTGGCCTCCTGGGTATCGTCCTAGGAGGCCAGTCTCTTTTTCGAACCACTCGCCGAGTCCTGCCCATGAGCGGCCGCGTTGAAGTCCGCCACGTTTCCAAGCCCTGGGGTCATGAGACCATCTGGGCACACACCGACCGCTACGTCGGCAAGATCCTGCACGTCACCGCCGGCCAGGCGCTCTCGGTGCAATACCACGAGCGCAAGGATGAGACGGTCTACCTGCTGCAGGGGGAGATGAAGTACTGGGTGCAGCTCCCCGGCGATACCGAGCTCCGCGATCAGCGCCTCACCACCGGCCAGAGCTTCCGCATCACGCCGGGTACGATTCACTACATCGAGGCGATCACCGACTGCGACATCCTCGAGGCCAGCACGCCCGAGCTCGATGACGTGGTCCGGATCAAGGATCGCTACGGCCGCGAAGGCACCAGCGCCCCGTAAGCGCCCGCTTCCGGCAAACCGAACGGCGACGCCCCTCCCGAGGGCCGTCGCCGTTCTGCATTTTGGGGAGATCCTTCCTCCGTGGCTCGCGGACCCCAGACCGCCCACTTCCAACCCGGAACTCCATGAAGGTCATTATCCCGCTCGCCGGCAAAGGCACGCGCCTTCGCCCGCATACGCACGTCGTCCCCAAGCCCATGCTCAAGGTCGCCGGGCGACCGGTCATGAGCTACGTGATGGACGATGTGCTCAAGCTCGGAAACGTCGAGCAGGTCGTGTACATCACCGGGCATCTGAAGGAGAAGGTCGAGGCGTACGCCAAGGCCACCTATCCGATTCCCAGTGTGTTCGTGGAGCAGGCCGTCCAGGATGGCACCGCCGGCGCGGTGGCGCTCGCCAAGCCGTACATCGACGCCCCGGTGCTCATCATCTTCGTCGACACGATCTTCGACGCAGACCTGAGCATCGTGAAGGACAGCACCGACGACGGCATCATCTGGACCAAGGAAGTCGAGGACTATCAGCGCTTCGGTGTGGTCGTGACCGATGAGAACGGCCACATGACCAAGATCGTGGAGAAGCCGAAGACGCCGATCTCCAAGCGCGCCAACATCGGCCTCTACTACATCCGCAACTGGCAGCTGCTCCTCGAAGGCATCGCGCATGTGCTGACCACGGCGCCCAACAAGGGCGAGTGGTATCTCACCGACGCCTTCCAGTACATGATCGACAAGGGCGCCAAGATCAAAGTCGTGGACGTGGAAGGGTGGTACGACGCCGGGCAGCTCGAGACGCTGCTCGACACCAATCGCGTCATGCTGGAGAAGGGGCGCGCCCGGAAGCCGGCGCAGTTGGGTGAGGGCGCCACGATCGTGGAGCCGGTCTACATCGAGGATGGCTGCACGATCGAGCACGCGACGGTCGGGCCGAACGTGTCCCTGGGCGCCGGCAGCGTGGTGAAGCACAGCACGATGCGCGATACGGTGGCCGGCGAGAAAGTGACGATCACCAACAGCACGTTGCATGACTGCTTCCTCGGCGACAGCGTGGTGGTCGAGGGGGTGAAGGGCCGCATGACGATCGGCGACCACTCCGAAATCCGGGGGGATGCGTGAGCGAGCTCTCCCGCCGCGATCTGCTGAGCGGTGCCGCCGCCGCCGCGGCCGCGGCCCTCACGGCCACGCCGGCGCGCCTGCTGGCGGCCACAGATGACTGGCGCGTCGACCTCGCGCCGCCGGTCGCGGCCGGCAACGGCTCCATGCTTGGCGTGCCGTTCGAGAAGCATGAGAAGGTGCGCTTTGCCATCGTCGGCACCGGCTTGCGTGGGCGGAGCGTGCTCAACGAGCTGCTCGCCATTGAAGGCACGGAGATCGTGGCCGTCGCCGACATTGTGAAGGACAAGGCCGAGCGGGCGGCGGCGATGTGTGTGAAGGCCGGTCGCAAGGCGCCGGAGCTCTACACGAACGGGGAACGGGACTACGAGCGCCTCGTCAAGCGCGACGACATCGACTTTGTCTATACCGCCACGCCGTGGCCGTTTCATACGCCGGTCGTGCTCGCCGCCATGCGCGCGGGCAAGCATGCCGCCAGCGAAGTGCCGATCGCGATGAGCCTCGATGACTGCTGGGAGCTCGTCGAGACGTCCGAAAAGACGCGCAAGCACTGCCTGATGATGGAGAACTGCTGCTACGGCAACAGTGAACTCACCGTGCTGCGCATGGTCCGCGAAGGGGTGTTCGGCACGCTGCTGCACGCCGAAGCGGCGTATCTGCACGATCTGCGCGAGATCCTCTTCGAGAATCGCGACGAAGGGCTGTGGCGCCGCATCCCGCACACGCAGCGCAACGCGAACTTCTATCCCACGCATGGGCTCGGGCCGGTGGCGCAGTATCTGGGCATTCACCGGGGCGACAAGTTCGAGTACATGGTCTCGATGTCGAGCGGGGAGGCCGGCCTCACCGAGTGGCGTGAAGCCCACGAGCCCAAGGATAGCCCCAAGTGGCAGGAGAAGTACGTCGCTGGCGACATGAACTCGTCGCTGATCAAGACGGCCAAGGGGCGCACGATCCTGCTGCAGCATGATGTGGTGAACCCGCGCCCGTACTCGCGGCTCAACAACCTCCAGGGGTCGAAGGCGATCTTCAACGACTATCCGCCGCGCCTGTACATCGATGGCGCGCCGGGCGGCGAGAAGTGGACGCCGCTCTCGGAGTTCAAGGCGAAGTACGAGCATCCGCTCTGGACGGCGATCGGCGATCAGGCTCGCAATGGCGGCCACGGCGGCATGGACTTCGTCATGGCCTACCGCTTGGTGCAGTGCCTGCGGCAAGGGCTGGCGCCGGATTTCGACGTGTACGACGCGGCGGCGTGGAGTGTGCCGTTTGCCTTGAGTGAGATCTCGCTCAAGAAGGACTCGGCGCCGGTGAAGTTCCCCGACTTCACGCGTGGCGCGTGGCGCACGTCTACCGCCCCGCAGGGGCCGAGCCACATCGCTGCCCCATGATTCGGACCGCCGCCATCCTCGCCGCCGGGCTCGGCTCGCGCATGCGCCGTGCCGATGACGCGGCGCAGCTCGACGATACCCAGGCGAAGGTGGCGGCCAGCGGCGTGAAGGGGATGATTCCCATCAAGCGCCCGTTTCTGGAGTACGTGATCTCCGCGCTCGCCGATGCCGGCCTCGAGCACATCGTACTCGTGATCGGCCCCGATCACGACGCCATCCGCGAGCATTTCACGCAGGGCGTCACCACCGAACGGGTGCGCATCTCGTTCGCGGTGCAGCCCACGCCCATCGGGACGGCGAATGCGGTCGTGACCGCCGCCGAGCATATCGGCGACGAAGCCTTCTTGGTGCTCAACGCCGACAACTACTACCCCGTCGAGGCCTACCGGCGTCTGGCCGCCGAAGCGACGGCCGGTACGATCGCCTTCGATCGCCACGCGCTCGTCGAAGGCGGCAACATCGACCCGGAGCGCGTGCGGGCGTTTGCCGTGCTGTCGGTGAGTGACGCTGGTTGGCTCACCGGCATTGTCGAGAAGCCGGGTGACGCGCTCGACCTGGCGAGCGAAGCCGCACGATGGGTCGGGATGAATCTGTGGGCCATCACGCCGGCACTCGTGAGTGCCTGCCGACATGTGCCGATCAGTGTGCGCGGCGAGTACGAACTCCCCGAGGCGGTAGGGATGGCGGTGCGCGAAGGCGTGCCGGTGCGCGCGGTGCGGATGGCGGCGGCAGTGCTCGATCTGAGTCGCCGCTCGGATATCGCGGGAGTCGTCGCGCGGCTCGAATCCATCGAGCCGCGGCTGTGATCAGCCCCACGCTGGTGCGTCAACCGCTCGAGCACGCCGGCTTCCCGCCGGCGGTGCTCGAGGCGTATCGCGCGCTGGCGGCCGAGGCACACGGCGCGCTCGATGAAGCCGGCGTCCCCGCCGACGCGCGCCGCACGTGGATCGTCCCCGGCCGCATCGAAGTGCTCGGCAAGCATGTGGACTACGCCGGTGGTCGCTCGCTTTTGTGCACGGTGGAGCGGGGCATCGCCATCGTGGCGCGGGCACGTGACGACCGCACGGTGGTGTTGCGTGACGCGCGCCGTCGTGAGGCGCTGCAGCTGTCGCTGCATCAGCCGTCGAAGGGGCATATCCCGTGGTCGGTGTACCCGCGCACCGTCATCAATCGCCTGGTCCGCAACTTCGGCGACGCGGTGCAGGGCATGGATGTCGCGCTCGCCAGCAACCTGCCGCCGGCCGCCGGCGTCTCGAGTTCGAGCGCGCTGACGGTCGGGCTCACGCTCGCGTTCACGGCGGTGTCTCAGCTCGAGGCGCATCCCCTCTGGCCGCAGGCCATCGTGGACCGCGCCGCGCTCGCCGGCTACGTGGGCGCACTCGAGAATGGCAACGACTACGGCGTGCTCGGTGGCGAGAAGGGCGTGGGCACGCTCGGCGGGGCACAGGATCAGACGGCCATCCTGTGCAGCGATCAGGGGCGGCTCGATGTGTTCTCGTGGGCGCCGGTACGCTACGAGCGCAGTGCCCCCTGGCCGGAGACGCACGCCTTCGTCGTCGGCGTGAGCGGCGTCGTGGCCGCCAAGACGGGCGCGGCCAAGGAGCGCTACAACCGCGTCGCGCGCACGGCGCATCGCATCGTGGACGCATGGAACCAGCACGCGGGGCCACCGGCGCGAACGCTGCGTGAAGCCTTCACCGCCGCCGCCGGCGGGGCGGTTCCGACCGATGTGCCGGACGCGCTGCGGGCCGCCGTCGCACAGGCGGGCAGCGCCGACTTCACCGTCGCGCATCTCTCGGCGCGCCTCGATCAGTTCTTCGAGGAGACGTTTGTGCTCGTCCCTTCGGCGGCGGACGCACTCGATCGTGGCGACATCGCCGCCTTCGGTTCCATCGTGGATCGCTCGCAGGCGGGTGCCGAGCGCGCGCTCGAGAATCAGATCGCCGAAACGGTGCACCTCCAGCGCTACGCCCGCGAACTCGGCGCCGACGCCGCGAGCGCCTTCGGCGCCGGCTTTGGCGGGAGCGTGTGGGCCATGATCCGCACCGACGACGCCGAGAAGTTCGCCGCCCGCTGGCGTGAGAAGTACCTCCGCACCCACGCCAACGCCTCGCAGCGCGCCCTCTTCTTCGTAACCCGCCCCTCACCCCCGGCGTTCGAAGTCGTCGACTAGCTGTCGCCCGGCTCAGGCGGCACGCGGAAGTTCACCACGCGATCAATGCCATCAATGGCCCGCTCGAGCCCCATGTTCACAACAAGCCCGTGCCGCAGCTTGAGGCAGCGCAGGTAGGTGAGGACCTGGCGGCTGTGGATCGGCGCCACTCGCTCAGTGCACTTGAGCTCGACCACCAGTTGGTTCTCGAGGAGCATGTCGAGCCGGTACGCCTGCTGGTAGACCCGTCCCTTATATGGGACCGCAAGCAGGACCTGGGTGGCGACCTGGCAACCAGCGAGTCGGAGCTCGTCTACAAAAATGGCTTCGTAGGTAGACTCGAGCAGTGAAGGGCCGAGCTCCTTGTGCACATCAATGGCGATGCGAGTGACGAGCTCGATCAGGGAATTGGCGGAGGACATGCTCTCAGGCTATGCCTTCGCGTCATCGCGATGTCACTGGCCGGTGTTGAACTGATCACATCCGAGGCATCCGAGGGATCCAAGTCTCCTTAGCATGGCGAGACGCCCCCTTGAACGCCTTGGATCTCTTGGATGTCTTGGATGCGATCAGTTCAATCCTACGCCGCCAGCGCCACCACCAGGCGCAGGACGCGCTCCAACCCCAGTTCCGCGTGCTCGTCCGAGTACCACTCGGCTTCCGTATGCGCGCCACCGCCGGTGCCGCCGGCGCCGATGGCGAGGGCGGGGATGCCTCGGGCGAGGGGGACGTTCGCATCGGTTGAGGCGATCGCTGCGCGTGGCGTTCGGCCGACGCGCTCGGTGCAGGCGGCGGCGAGTCGCACGAGGGGGTGATCTGCTGCGAGTGCGCCCGCGGGGCGGTCGCCGAGGGGGCTGAGCGCGATCGTGAGCCCCCGCGCATGGGCGTGGGCGAGGCGCACCAGCTCCTGCTGCACGCGCGTCAGCGCCGCTTCCGACGAGGAACGCAGGTCCACATCGAGCCAGCCTTCGCGCGGGATCGCCGTGAGGCACTCGCCGCCGTGCATGCGCGTGACCTGGACCGTCGTGCGCTCGTGCGGACGGCGCTGACCGTCGGCGTGGAGGGCGGCGATGGCGGTGAGCAGGCCGCCCAGCGCATGCAGCGGGTTGGCGACCTGCTGCTGCACCCAACTGTGGCCGCCCGGTCCGCGCAACGTGATACGGAGGCGGCGTGAGCCGACCGCGTGATGAATGATCGCGTCGTCGCCCGGACCATCGATGGCGATCGCGGCGGCCGGGACGATGCCGGCCTCGCTGGCGCTGTCGAACCAGTGGCGCGCGCCACGCAGATTGCCTTCGCCTTCCTCGCCGACCGTCGCCACGAGATGCACCGGGCGTTGCAGGCGCTGACGGATCGATGGCGCCTGGAGCGCGTGCGCCAGCGTGAGCAGCGCGGCAAGACCACGACCGTTGTCGCCAATGCCCGCCCCGCGCACGTGCCACCCCTCACGATGCATCGGCGTGGGGACGCCATTGGCGTAGACCGTGTCGAGATGCGCGAGGCACACCACGGGGGCGGCGCGATGGGCGTCCACCACGCGTGGTGACACGGTGGCGCACACATTGCCCACCGCGTCGCGCGTGACATCGAGCCCCGTGATGTGGTGGAATCGCCGTTGCAGGTGATCGGCCCGGGCGCTTTCGTTCCCGGTGGGCGCCGGCACATCGGCCAGCGCCACCTGCTCGTCGAGCACCCACGCCCGACGTTTCCGCCACGCGCCGTACAGAGTGGTTTGCCACTCCGGATCGGCGCCACGACCGGGCGCTGCCAGCACTTCAGGTGACATCACCCACTCCTCCCACGCGCTGGCGGCCGTCGCGGAACGTGCTGGCGCTCTCGGCGGTGAGCCTGCTCACCGACGCCTCGAGCGAAATCATCGCGCCGCTGCTGCCGCTCTTCTTGGTCGGGACGCTGGGCACGTCGGTGCAGATGGTCGGGGTGATCGAAGGCGCGGCCGAGGCCGTGGCGTCTTTTCTGAAGCTCGCCAGCGGATGGTGGTCAGACCGTGCGGCGCGGCGCAAGCCGCTCATCGTGGCCGGCTACAGCATCGCCTCGTTGGTCCGCCCCCTGGTGGCCGTGGCGCAGACCGGCGGGCAGGTCCTCATGATCCGCCTCATCGACCGTGTCGGCAAGGGGATCCGCGGGGCGCCCCGCGATGCGCTGATCGGTGAATCCACCGAGCCCGAGCATCGGGGGCGGGCCTACGGCTTCCATCGCGCCTCCGATCACTTCGGCGCCGTGGTGGGGCCGCTGATCGCCCTCGCCTGTCTGAATTGGTGGCACCTCCCCCTCCGTCAGGTCTTCTGGGTCGCGGCGGTCCCGGGAGTGTTCGCCGTGCTGGTGGCGCTCCGCTTCGTGGCCGAATCGCCCGGTCGCACCTTCGTCGTGCGCGAGCCACGGGAGAAGCCCGCGACGCCCCTGCCACGCGCGTTCTGGCACGTGGTCGGCCCGGTGGTGCTCTTCACCCTCGGCAACTCCACCGACGCCTTTCTGCTGCTGCGCGCCTCGCAGCTCGGCGTGCCGACGCCGCTCATCCCGTTGCTCTGGGTCGCGCTGCACGTGGTGAAGAGCGCGTCGAGCACCCCCGGCGGCGCCCTCAGCGATCGCGTGGGGCGAAAGCCCCTCATCGTGAGCGGCTGGCTGCTCTACGCGGCCGTCTACGCCGGGTTCGCGCTCGCCACGAGCACCTGGCACGCCTGGGCGCTCTTCACCGTCTACGGCTTCGTCTTCGGCCTCACCGAGGGCACCGAGAAGGCCTTCATCGCCGACGTCGTCGGCCCCACCCATCGCGGCACCGCCTTCGGTTGGTACCAGGGTCTCATCGGCGCCGCCGCACTGCCGGCGAGCGTGCTCTTCGGGGCGGTGTGGACACGCTGGAACTCGGCGGCCGCCTTCAGCATGGGCGCGTCGCTGGCCCTGGCGGCGGTATGGATGGCAACCGTCCGAATAGCCGCCGGTCACCCACAACCCACGACCTAGAACACGAAACCCTAAACCGATCAGTTTAGGGTTTCGTGTTTTTGGTCGTGGGTTGTGGGTTTCTTAACAGCAGCGGTGTCCCGCCCGGGTGTACTTGGCTTTCCACCGCTCGTGCGCGAACGTCTGCTGATCCAGCGGTGTGCATCCGGGATAGTTCGCGCGCATGTGCGCGAGGTAGGTGTCGTAATCCGGCGCGCCCATGATGCGACGCACGATCACCGCCACTCGGCGCAGACGTTCACGCCACGTCATGTCAGGCCGCCTCCTCGCGGAGCTGGGTGAGCACGAACGGCGACTCGCTGGTCTGCGCCGCCTTCTTGCCGCTGGTGACCTTGAGCCACTCGTTGATCGACGCCGTCAGGATCACCACGACGGAGATCAGGAAGAAGATCGCCACGCCGGCGTCGAGCCGGTCGTTGAAGATCATCCGCTGCGCGGCTTCCACCGACTTGATGTTCGCCGGCAGCGTGTTGCTGGCGATCTGCTCACCCAGGACGCGCGCATGGGCCAGGAAGCCCATCTTCGGGTCGCTCGAGAAGACCTTGGTGATACCGGCCGTCATCGTCACGATCACCAGCCACACCATCGGAATGAGCGTCACGTACGCGTACTTCTGCTTGCCCATCTTGATGATGATCGTGGTGCCCACGCAGAGCGCCACCGTGGCGAGCAGCTGGTTCGAGATGCCGAAGAGCGGCCAGAGCGAGTTGATGCCGCCGAGGGGGTCGGTGACGCCCTGGTAGAGGAAGTAGCCCCACATGCACACGAAGAGCGCGCTCGTGAAGATGCTCGCCGGCGTGGACGACACGCGGCCCAGCGGCTTCCAGACGTTGCCCAGCATGTCCTGCAGCATGAAGCGGCCGACGCGCGTGCCGGCGTCGAGCGTGGTGAGGATGAACAGCGCCTCGAACATGATGGCGAAGTGGTACCAGAGCGCCATCGCGCCCGGGCCGCCCATCGCCTGCGCGAAGAGGTGCGCCATGCCCACCGCCAGCGACGGGGCACCGCCCGTGCGCGACAGCAGCGAATGCTCACCCACCTGTTGGGCCAGCAGCTCGAGCTCGGCGCCCGTGATGGGCTTGAAGAGCGCCCAGTTGTTGATCACATCCGCCGCGCCCGCCGCCGTTGTACCGATGACACCCGCCGGCGAGTTGATGGCGAAGTAGATGCCCGGGGTCAGCACGCAGGCGGCGATGAGCGCCATGGTGGCCACCAGCGACTCGGTGAGCATCGAGCCATACCCCACGAGCCGTGCATCGGGCTCGCGGCGGATGATCTTGGGCGTCGTGCCCGAGGACACCAGCGAGTGGAAGCCCGAGATGGCCCCGCAGGCAATCGTCACGAACACAAACGGGAAGAGCTTGCCGGCGAACACCGGGCCCGTGCCGTCGATGAACTTGGTCACGCGCGGCATCTCGAGCGGCGGCAGCACGATCAGAATGCCGGCTGCCAGCGCGATCACCACGCCGATCTTCACGAACGCCGAGAGATAGTCGCGCGGCGCGAGCAGCAGCCACACCGGGAGCACCGAGGCCAGGAAGCCGTAGCCCATCACACCGAGCGAGATCGTCGTGGCGCTGAGCGTGAACACCGGCGCCCACGTGGGGCTCTCCGACACCCACTTGCCGGCGTACAGCGAGAGGGCGAGCAGCACGAGGCCCATCGCCGTCGTCTCTAACACGGCACCGGGGCGGATCCACCGCATGTAGACGCCCATCAGCAGCGCGATGGGGATCGTCAGGCCGATCGTCACGACGCCCCAGGGGCTGTCGCGCAGCGCATTCACCACGATGAGCGCCAGCACCGAGATCAGGATGATCATGATGCCGAGTACCGAGATGAGCGCGGTGGCACCGGCCAGCGTACCGATCTCCTCCTTGGCCATCTGGCCGAGCGACTTGCCGTCGCGGCGCATGGAGGCGCAGAGGATCACGAAGTCCTGCACGGCGCCACCGAGCACCACCCCGACCAGGATCCAGAGGGCACCCGGGAGGAAGCCGAACTGGGCCGCGAGGGTGGGACCAACCAGCGGACCGGGGCCGGCAATGGCGGCGAAGTGGTGACCGAACGTCACCCACTTGTTCGTGGGGACGAAATCGCGGCCGTCGTCGAGTCGCTCGGCGGGGGTGGCCCGCTTGGCATCGAGGCCGAAGATGTCGTGGGAGATGATGCGGCTGTAGAACCGGTAGCCGATCATGTACGTGCAGACGGCGGCGACGAGCAGCCAGGCCGCACTGATGGATTCGCCCTGAGACAGGGCCACCGTCGCGAGGGCGCCGGCGCCAAGGGCGGCGACACCGAGCCAGGGAAGGACTTTGAGCACGCGGGGGACGCCGAGGTGGGAAAGGAGGTGGGACAGCCGATATGCGCTCCGGAACCGGCCGTTGTCAATGAACGCGGACCCCGAGGGGGGCGTTGTCCCGCCCGGCGCCCCGGGACCCGCTGAAAGCCCCCGCGCAGGTGGCTATCATGAGGGATGCCCACTCCCGTGACCCTGATCCCCGGCGATGGCATCGGCCCGTCGATCGCCGAAGCCACCGTCCGCATCCTGGCCGCTGCCGGCGCCGACATCGAATGGGACCGCCAGGTCGCCGGCATGGCCGGTGTCGCCCGGTGGAACGACCCCATCCCCGACGCCACCCTCGATTCCATCAAGCGGACCCGCGTGGCCCTCAAGGGGCCGCTCGAAACGCCGGTCGGGGAAGGGTTCCGCTCCATCAACGTGGCGCTGCGCAAGACCTTCGATCTCTACGCGAACGTGCGGCCGGCCTACACGATCGTTCCCGGGCGCTTCGAGAACATCGACATCGTGCTCGTGCGCGAGAACACCGAGGGGCTCTACATCGGGGTCGAGCACTACGTCCGCATCGGCGATGACCCCAAGGCGGCGGCCGAGTCGGTGGCCATCATCACGCGCGAAGGGTCGGAGCGCATCGTGCGCTACGCCTTCGAGTATGCGCTGGCGCATGGCCGCAAGAAGGTCACGCTGGTCCACAAGGCGAACATCCTCAAGTTCTCGCAGGGGCTGTTCCTCGACGTCGGCCGCATGGTGGCCCGCGAGTACGAAGGGCGCATCCAATTCGAAGAGCGGATCATCGACGCCATGGCGATGCACCTCGTCATGCGCCCCGAGCAGTTCGATGTCGTGGTGACGACGAACCTGTTCGGCGACATTCTCTCCGACGAGATCTCGGGGCTCGTGGGCGGGCTGGGGCTCGCGCCCGGGGCCAATATCGGCAAGACGGCCGCGATCTTCGAAGCCGTGCACGGCACCGCCCCCGATATCGCCGGCAAGAACATCGCGAACCCCGGCGCGCTCGTGCTCGCGGCGTGCATGATGCTCGAGCACATCGGCGACACCGAGCGGGCGCATCGCATCCGCTCGGCGTTCGAGCGCACGATTCGCGAGGGAAAGGTGCTCACGCGCGATCTCGGCGGCACCGCCGGCACCGATGCGTTCACCGATGAAGTGATCGCGAACCTTGGCTGATACCCCGCCAACCGGCGGCGTGCGCATCCTGCACGTCTCCGATATTCACTGCGGGCACCCGTTCCGTGAGGCGCACGTCAACGCGGCTCTGGACGTCGCACGGGCCGGCTCGTGGAGCGCGATCGTGCTGTCGGGTGACTTCTCGCAGCGTGCGCGCGATGTGGAGTTCGTCGCCGCGCGCGCCATCGTGGATCAGTTTCGCGCCGTCGCTCCCGTGCTGACGGTACCGGGGAATCACGATGCCGCATGGTGGCATGCGCCGTTCGGCTACGGTGACTTCACGAAGGTGCATGCGGGCTACCGGGCCCACATCCATCCGGAGACCGAGCCCACGCTGCGCGTCCCCGGCGTCTCCATCGTGGGGCTCAACTCGGCGTGGGGCACGAACCCGCCCGCGCTCACGTGGTATCCGCGTGACTGGCGCGTGAAGGGCGGGCTCACCGCCGCGCAGCTGGCCGATGCGCAGGCGCGGCTCGCGGCCAGCCCGGCGGGCGATCTCCGGCTGCTCGTCGTGCACCACAACGTGGTGAAGGGGCGCCTGTCGCGCCGCTGGGGGCTCAAGCGCCCCGAGGCGGCGCTCGACGCCATCGCGGCGATGCCGGTGGACGTGGTGTGCACCGGACACGATCACGAAGAGCGCATCGAGGTGGTCGAACGGCGCACCGGCCGCTTCCTGCTCAGTGCGGCCAACACGCTCTCGAGCCGCATGCGGGGGCACCGCCCCAGTGCCCTCAACGTCATTGAGCAGCGCGACGGGGCCGTCACCGCGACCGCCTGGGTCTATGACGCCGCGACCCGACGTTTTGCGCCGGGCCCGACGACCGCTACCGCGCGCCGCTCGTCGTAGGCGCAGCCGGCAGCGCCGCGGTCTCGCCGCGGAAGAGCCGCTGCGTCGCCAACTGCTGTTCGATGGTCTGCAGCAGCGTGCCCATCTCGCGTTGGGCATGCTCCAGCGCGCTGCGGAAGAGGCCGCGATACCAGAGGAAGCAGGCGCCAGCGCCCATGACCGCGCCGAGCGCCGCGAGGGCGGCGGTCGCCACCGGTCCCGGCGCGAGGTACTTGGCGACGGCACTCGCCCCACCCACGCCGGCGATCAGCGCCGACCCCGCCATCATCGCGAGATCGAGCTTGAGGTTGGTGCGAAGCCCGGGGCGCAGGTCACCGGTGATCACCACTTCGCACATCGGCGCGGCGGCCGTGCCGCGCGGCTGCAGCGTGACGTTGAGATCGTAGAGCTCGATCTGCTCGAGTCGCATGGCCAACGCCTTGTCCTTGTCGGCCATGACGAAGGGATTGACATAGGCCTCCTTGAACCTCGGCATCCGGAATCGCATGATGCCGCCGTCGAGCGGATGCCCATTCACCGTATCGAGCAGCGCCAGCTTCGCGGGATGCGTCGTGAACACCTGACCCAGCGCCGCGAGCACGTCCTTCGGGGTGCCGGGAATGACGCGGCTGACCGACAACGCGCGGTCCGGCGTCCCCATGAACAAGGTCAGGCGACGATCTTCGGCCTCACTGCTGGCGCGGATGACCTGACCACTCGCGCTCCGCGCCTTGATCTCGGCGAGCGCCAGCGCGACGTACTGTCGCGAGATCCCGGCTTCCACCGCCGCGGCCTCGACATCGCGGACGCGATACTGTCCGGTATCGACCACGGCGGCGCTGTTGCTGGCGCCCGCAGACACGCGCGCGTGCGCTCCGGTATTCGCGCTCCGCAATGCCGCCGACCGCTCCATGCGATGCGCCGCTTCCGCCTGCAGCTGCGCGGCGCGCTGCCACACTGCCAGCGCATCGTCTTCGCTCAGCACGCCGCCGGGGGCGGCATCGGCCGCGGCCTGCTCGGTGGCCTCCGCATCACGCAGCGCCGCATCAAGCGCGGCGGCCACGGCGTCGGCGGTGGGATAGCGTTGCGCCGGATCCTTGGCGAGACACTTCTCGATCACGGCCACCACGCTCTCCGGCACGTGCTCGGCGATCGTCGCGAGCGACGGGGCGGGGCGGGTGACATGGGCCACGAGTACGCTCTGCGCCGAGCCGTCGAAGGGCGGCGTGCCGCTCAGCGCGTGAAAGCCCACGCAGCCGAGCGCATAGATGTCGCTGCGGCCGTCGAGGGCTTCGCCCGAGGCCTGCTCGGGGCTCATGTAGTGCACCGAGCCCAGCACGTTGCCCATCTGGGTGAGGCCGTTGGCATCGCTCGCATCGCGGGCGATCCCGAAGTCGGTCACGACGGCACGCCCCGACTCCCGATCGAGGAGGATGTTGTCGGGCTTGATGTCGCGGTGCACCACCTGGCGCGCGTGCGCGTAGGCGAGCCCCCACGACACCTCTCGCAGGATGCGCACGACATCCGAGACGGCGAGTCGCCCACGCTCGCGGAGGCGGTCGCCCAGCGACTCGCCGTTGATGTACCGCATCGTGAACCACACCACGCCGTCGGTCTCGTCGGCCCGATATACATCGATGATGTGCGGGTGCTCGAGGCGCGCGCTCGTGCGCGCTTCGCGAAGGAAGCGCTCCCGCTCCTCGGCGTTGGCCTGATCGGCGAGCAGTACCTTGAGGGCGACGAGGCGATCGAGAAACCGATCGCGGACGAGCCAGACGGCGCCCATCCCGCCGGCGCCAAGCAGGCGGACAACGTCGAACTGGGCGGCGAGACCGGCGGGCAGGGCGGCGGGAGATGAGGCGGGCATAATGGGACGAAAACTATCCGGAATAGGCTTGCGGTTCCTCAGGGAAATAGTATCTTAGTGCTAAGATATAAACGCCCGCGCGACGGGCAGGAGGACCCCGTGTCCATTCTCGGTCTGCATCACATCACCCTCGTTGCCGCCAATGCGCAGCGGACGGTGGACTTCTACACCCGCGTCCTTGGGCTGCGGCTGGTCAAGACGACGGTCAACTTCGATGACCCGGGGAGCTATCACCTGTACTTCGCCGACGAGATCGGTGGCGCGGGGACGGTCGTCACGTTCTTCGAATGGCCGACCGCGCCGCGCGGCCGGACCGGGATCGGCGGCACCCATCATCTCGCGCTGCGCGTCGCCGATCGGGACGCGCTGCTGCGCTGGAAGCGCCGGCTGACCGATCTCGGCATCCGCATCATCGGCCCGTACGATCGGCAGTACTTCACGAGCATCTACTTCCGTGATCCCGATGGCGTGATCATCGAGATCGCGACCGACGGGCCGGGGATGCTCTACAATGAGGCGGTCGGCGTCGTGAACGACGCGCTACCGCATCGCACGCCGCCCCGTGAGCTGGTGAAGGGCGGGCGCGACGAAGCGGCGATCGCGGCGCTCACCTGGCCGGAGCCGGTCACCACGATCGACGCCGCCATGGCGCTCACGCGCGGGTTGCATCATCTCACCGCCATGACCACGGATCTCGAACGGACCGACGCGTTCCTGCGTGACACGCTCGGCATGACGCTCGTGAAGAAGACCGAAAACTTTGATGACCCCGGCACGCGGCACTGGTCGTGGGGCAGTGCCGATGCCCGCCCGGGTTCGCTCGTGACGTATCTCGAGCGCCCCGCCACGGAACGGCGCGCGCAGATGGGCACGGGGCAGGGTCATCACTACGCCCTCGCCGTCGCCACGCCCGAGATCCAACTCGCGATGCGGGATCGGCTGCTCGACGCCGGTCATCGGGTGTCGGCGGTGATGGACCGCGTGTACTTCCAGAGCATCTACACCCGCGATCCCGATGGGCACATCGTCGAGCTGGCCACGATGGGCCCCGGCTTCCTGGTGGATGAACCGGTGGCGACGACCGGCTCCACGCTGCGGCTGCCGCCGTGGCTCGAGGCGCAGCGGGCCGAGATCGAGCGCCGCCTCCCAACCCTGACGCGTCCTGAGTGGATGGTGGCCGTATGAGTGCCTCGCCGAGTGGCCCGCATGCGCAGGAGGTCCCGCTGCTGGCCGGTGTACCACTGACCGAGGCCTCCCACGCGCTCGTGCTGACGCACGGGCGCGGTGGGAGCGCGTCGGGGATGCTCCCCATTGCCCGCGCGGCGAAAGCCACGGGCGCGGCGCTGATCGCGCCCGTGGCGGCGGGGCAGAGCTGGTATCCCGATCGGTTTCTCGCGCCCATGCCGCGCAACGAGCCCTGGCTCTCGAGCGCCCTCGAGCGCGTGGAGGCGGCCGTGGCGCTGGCGACCGCGGCCGGCATTCCACGTGAGCGCGTCATCCTCGTGGGCTTTTCGCAGGGCGCCTGTCTCACGCTCGAATACGTCGCGCGACAGGCCCAGGCCGGTGCGCGCTTTGGCGGCGTAGCGGCCTTCGCCGGCGCGCTGATCGGGAGCGATGACGAAGCGGCCCGGTGGCTGCACGCACCACCCGCCGGTTCGCTCGCGGGCACGCCCGTGTTGCTCGCCTGCGGGACCAGCGATCTGCACATCCCGGAGGCACGCGTGAGGCAGAGCGCTGAGGTGTTCACCGCACTCGGCGCCGCGGTCGATCTGCAACTCTATCCGGGCGTCGGCCACGACATCGTGGGCGACGAGATCGAACGCCTCACCGCCATGGTGGCGGCGGTGGTTGCTGCCGTGGCGTAACCCCGTCATCTTTCGCCGCCATGGCGATTGAGATGCAGCTCGGGTTGTTCGGGTTCGAGGAGGCGCCGCTCGCGGCGCCGGCCTCTGCGTCTCCCGCCACGTCGTCGGCCGCGCCATCCGCACCAGCGCCGTCGCTGGTCGTCACGCCGCCACCGCGCGAAGCGCCGGACGAACGTCGGGCCATCGGCCGCACCGCCATCCGCGCGCGCACGGCGGTGCTCTTCAGCCGCCTGCAGGAGATGGGGCTGCGCGGTGTGGAGACGCTCGTCCTGATGCGCACGCGCACGGTGATGGTGTCGCTCATCGGTCGAACGCTGCGGGTGCACGAAGGGTACGCCGAAGCGCCTGAATCGGTGCTGCGCGCCATCGTGGCCTTTGCGGTGGCGCGCAACAAGCACGAACGGGCAGCGGCCAAGGACGTCATCCTGGCGCACGACGTGGAGCGGGCGCCGGCGGCGCGTCGCGATGAACCGGCCCGTCCGGGCGACGTCGCGCTGATCGCCCAGCTCACGGAAGCGCATCGGCAGCTCAACGCCGAGTGGTTCAGCAACGCGCTGCGCGCCATCCCGATTCGTCTGTCGGGACGCATGGCCACGCGGCTCGGCCATTTCGATCCCGGATCGCGGCATACGCCGTCCGAGATCGTCATGTCGCGCAAGCACATTGCCAAGCACGGCTGGCGCGAGGCGATGCATACCTTGCTGCACGAGATGGTGCATCAGTGGCAACACGAGACCGGGCGCCCCGTCGATCACGGCCCCGATTTTCGTGCGAAGTGCCGCGAGGTGGGGATTACCCCCGCGGCACGACGTGACGTGACGCCGCTCGAACGCAAGCGCCGGCAGATCGTCTGATCCAATGCACACGGCGCCGCCATCCCGAAGGATGACGGCGCCGTGGTCGTGACTCCGCTCTCCGGTGTTACGGTGAGACGGTGCCACTGCGCGACGCGAGCTTCACGAGCGCGCCTTCATCGAACTTGCCAGTCCCACTGTTGAAGCCGTTCACGATGCCGGTCTGCGTGAACGCCCAGTTGGTGCTCGACGACGCCAGTCCCCAGCTCGTCTGGAATCCGCTCACGCCGCTGAAATCGGGGAGGGTCATCGTCCAGCTGCTCGAGGCGCCGGTGTAGCCGCGCGTCATCGTGACCGTCCACGAATTGCTACCCGTGGTCGACTGGGTGTATCCGATGCCCAGCGCGTCGCCATACTCGCTGCTCCAGGTGCCGGACGCGCTGAACCGCACGTAGGGAGAGGACCCGAGTGACGCGGGCGTGAGCGCCGGTGCCGCGGCCCCGAGCGTGACGGACCGGTTCGCGATCTGCTGATTGTAGAGCAGGACCGAGCGATAGGAGCTGATGGTCGAGCCCGACGAGTTCATCGCCGACACCGTAACCAGATGCTGATCGCCTGAGGTCAGCAGGCTGTTCGGGATGCCGTACACCGTAAGCGCCGCCGCGCCACTGATGCTCACGGACGAGAAGGATCCGGCCGACCCGTTCGCCGTGGTGAAGATCGCCGCGGCCTGCGTGAAGTTCTCGCCCGCGAGGTTGGTGATCGTGTACGTCCCGCTTGCCGGGGCCACGCCTTCCGTGCCGAAGTCGATGGCCGGAATGGTGGAGGTGTAATTCACATTCCGCCGGAACACTACGCGGTCGGGCTGGGAGGTGAAGGTCGTGAGATTGATCGCGCTGCGCACTGCCACCAGATCGGTTGTGCCGAGTGGACCGTTGGTGATGGTGTACGGGCCGTTGGCGCTCGGTGACGCGCTCACGTTGCCGAGGGCGATCGTCGCCGTGTTGGTGCCGAGGGCCAACCCGGCGACCGTACCGGTCAGATTCTGACGCGCCTTGTTCGTGGTGCACTCCTGCGCGCCGGAGTTGGTGAACTCGGTGGCGGTGCCGTACTGCACGGTGACATCCGTCCCGCCGCCGCTTCGCGCGATGGCATAGGCCACGCCACCCACCGACGACACCGAGAAGTTGTACACGCGCGTGCTGCTGCCGGTGGGCGTGATGGTGGTCCAGCTCCCGCTCGTGCCATTCTGCACCGCGAACCAGGTCGGGAAGCGATCGCTCGCGCAGAACGTCCAGTTCACATTGCCCGATCCGCCGCCACTCGCGGTGACGGTCAGGGTGAGCGAGGTCGACACCGTCCCCCGTCAGCCCCGCGCCGGCGCCGCTCACGGTGATCGGGAAGGAACCGGCGGTGGCTCCGCCCGCCACGGCCAGCGTGAGCGTGGAGCTGTTCCCGGTGGTGTTGTTCGGCGCGAAGCTCGCCGTCACGCCGCTCGGCAGTCCGCTCGCCGACAGCGTCACCGCGCCCGCGTAGCCACCTGTGCGCGTGATCGTGACGGTGCTGGTCGCGTTGCCCCCCTGCGCCGCGCTCGCGGCGGTGGCGGCGAGCGAGAAGCCCTGCGCCGCGGTGACGGTCGTACCGATCGTCGCCGTCGCACTGCTCACACCCGTGCCGGTCGCGGTCACGGTGATGGTCTGCGCGCCAAGGGTCGCACCCGCCGCGGCGGTGAGCGTCAGCGTGCTCTGGAGCGTGGCGCCGCTGAGCGTGGCTGGCGCGAAGGCGGCCGTCACGCCCGTCGGCAGATTCGTCGCCGCCAGCGCCACGTCACCGGTGAAGTTCGTGCGCGCGAGCGTGATGGTGCTGGTGGTACTGGCGCCCTGCGCGAGCGTGACCGCGTTCGGCGCCGTGGAGATGGTGATCGACGGCGCGGCGGTCACGGTGAGCGCGACGGTGGCCGTGGCGTTCGCCACTCCTGTCCCTGCGGCCGTCACCGTGAGGTTGTAGAGCCCCGGCGTCGTGTTCGCCCCCACGGCGAGGGTCAGCGTGCTCCCGGTGTTCGGCGCCGAGAGGGTCGTTGGCGACAGCGTCGCCGTGGTACCCGTGGGCGCGCCCGTAACCGTCAGCGCTGCATCACCGGCAAAGCCGCCACTGCGCGTGATCGTAATGGTGCTGGTGCCGTTCTGCCCCGCCTGCACCGACAACGCCGCCGGCGCGGCCGACACCGAGATCGTGGGCGTGCTCGACGCCGTCACCGTCAGATTCACCGTCGCCGTTTGCGAGGTGACGCCGGTGCCGGCCGCCGTCACCACCACCGGATACGTCCCGGGGGTGGCGTTGGTCGCCGCGGTGAACGTCAGCGTGCTGGCCGTGACGCCGGTGCCCAGGCTGGCCGGCGCAAACGCCGCCGTGATGCCGGTGGGCAACTGTCCCGTGGTGAGTGTGACGGCATCGGTGTAGCCGCCGCCACGCGTGATCGTGATGGGGACCGAGGCGGTCTGCCCCTGTGTGACGGAACTCGTGCCGCTCCCGGCGGTCACCGTGATCGTCGGCGCGGGAATGGTGAGCGTGAACGGGAGCGATGCCGTGGCGATCCCCGTGCCGCTCGCCGTCGCCGTGATCGTGTAAGTCCCCGGCGTTGCGGTGGCGCCAACCGTCACCGTGATCGTGCTCGACGTGGACCCACTCGGCACGGTGGCCGGGGCAAAGTCCACCGTCACGCCCGTCGGCAGCCCCTGGACCGCGAGCGTCACCGGTCCGGTGTAGTTCGAACGGATGATCGTGATGGTGGACGTTTGCGTGGAACCGCGCACCATGGTCAGCGACGTGCTTCCGGAGCCACTGATGCTGATGCTCCCCTGCGTGGTATTCGTGGGGCCGGCATCGCTCCCGCCGCCACACGCCGTGAGCAGCGCCGCGCCCAGCGCTGCGAGCCAGCGCCGCGAGGTTCGCAGGGTGGGGAGCATTCGTGAGCGCGGCGCCTGGAGGCGCGGCGCTCGGTGGCGCATCAGTGCGCGGGGAACGGTGAGCATGGCAACAATCCGCAAAAAGGAGCACGAGGTCCGCCCAAAGCCGTGGCGGACGAAATGAACGTGCGATAATGTGCGGTTCGATTCGGCTGTTCATAAGGGTGGAATTACCCCCGTCTTTCGCCGAATTCCGGCTCGGTAGACGAGCACAGCCATACGCGCCGACTACATTTTTGAGATCATGCCGGGGCATGTCGCCCCGTTCCCTCTGCTGCTCCGACCATGGCCACCGACGCTCTCACTGCCGCCGCTGTTCCGGCGCTCCCCTCGGTCGAACTGACCGCGCATCCGGGCGATCTCTTCAACATCGATGCGGCCCTCACGGAAGAAGAGCGCGCGATTCGCGACACCATCCGCGCGTTCGTCAACGAGAAGGTCCTGCCGATCATCGGCGACTGCTACGTGCAGGGGCGCTTCCCGGATGAGCTGATCCCCGAGCTCGCCGAACTCGGCGTCCTCGGAGCGAACCTCCCCGAGGAGTACGGGTGCGCCGGGCTGTCGAGCGTGGCCTACGGCCTGATCATGCAGGAGCTCGAGCGCGGTGACTCGGGCATCCGCTCGTTCGCATCGGTGCAGGGCGCCCTGGTCATGTATCCGATCTTTGCGTTCGGCAGCGAGGAGCAGCGACGCACCCTGCTCCCCAAGCTGGCGAAGGCCGAGTTGATCGGCTGCTTCGGCCTCACCGAGCCCGACTTCGGCTCCAATCCCTCGGGCATGATTACGCGCGCCCGCGAGCAGGCGGATGGCAGCTGGATCATCAACGGCGCCAAGATGTGGATCACGAACGGCTCCAAGGCCGACATCGCGATCGTCTGGGCCAAGACTGGCGACAGCACCGACGACACGTCGATTCGCGGCTTCGTCGTGCCGACCAACACGCCCGGCTTCCAGGCCCGCGACCAGAAGGGGAAGCTCTCCCTCCGCGCGAGCGATACGTCGGAGCTCGTGCTCACCGACGTGCACGTGCCGGCCGATGCCATTCTCCCCAACTCGAAGGGGCTCAAGAGCCCGCTCATGTGCCTGACGCAGGCGCGGTACGGCATCAGCTGGGGCGTCCTCGGCGCCGCGATGGCGTGCCTCGAGGAAGCGGTGAGCTATGCGAAGAGCCGCGTGATGTTCGACAAGCCGATCGGCGGCTTCCAGATCCAGCAGGTGCGTCTCGCCGACATGCTGACCGAGATCACCAAGGGGCAGCTGGTGTCGCTGCACCTCGGGCGCCTCAAGGATGCCGGCAACTTCACGCCGGTGCAGGTGTCGCTGGCCAAGCGCAACAACGTGGATATCGCGACCAACTGCGCCCGCGAGACGCGGCGCCTGCTGGGCGGCAACGGCATCCTGGCCGAGTACTCGGCGATGCGCCACATGGCGAACCTGGAGAGCGTCTACACGTACGAAGGCACCCACGACGTGCACTCGCTCATCCTGGGCCAGGCGCTCACCGGCCTGAACGCCTTCAAGTGAGCCCCGCCGCGGGCCAACGCTGGATCTGGCCCGCTCGTTATTGATGGCGGGCCAGGGGTTAGTTAAGTTCTGAGAAATCCGGACGGTCCCTTCGACAGGGGTCGTCCGGATTTGCAAATATGACGGCACCGTCGCATTGTGGCGGCCCGTACCCCTCCCTAGCTTCCCCTCGGCAGTTCCTTTCCCACCTGACTTCTGACGGAGCGACCGCGGTGAAGATCGCCGTGTGCATCAAGCGCGTCCCCGTGATGGAAACCAAGTTCGCGATCGCGGCCGATGGCACGCGTGTGGACGAAACGGGGCTCAAGTACGACGTCAACGACTTCGACCTGTGGGCCATTGAAGCGGCCCTGCAGCTCAAGGAAAAGAACAACAACGCCGGTGAGGTGGTGGCGATTTGCCTCGGCCCCGACGCGGCGCAGGAGCAGATCCGCAAGGCGCTCGCGATGGGTGCCGATCGCGGCGTGCTGCTGCAGGCGGCGGCCGTGCCGGCCGATGGCCTGTCCATCGCCCGCGCCCTGGCGGCCGAGCTCAAGGACGGCGGCTACGATCTCGTGCTCTTCGGGCGCATCGCCATCGATTCGATGAATCAGATGACGGGCCCGATGGTCGCGGAGCTCCTCGACCTGCCGTGCGTGACGAACGTCTTCAAGCTCGAGATCAGCGGCACCAGCGGTCGCGCGGAACGCGCGCTCGAAGGGGCCAGCGAAGTGGTGGAGTTCCCGCTCCCTGCGCTGCTCACGATCGACGACGGGCTCAACAAGGAACGCCTCCCCAGCCTCAAGGGGATCATGGCCGCCAAGAAGAAGCAACTCGATGTGAAGCCGGCGCAGCTCGGCGACGCGAAGGTGACGGTGGCCAAGATGGCGCTGCCGCCGGAGCGCGCGGCGGGTCGCATTCTGGGTGACAGCGCGGCCGCGGTGCCGGAGCTCGTCCGCCTCCTCCAGACCGAAGCGAAGGTGCTCTGACCCATGGCCAACGTTCTCGTATTCGCAGAAGTGCGTGGCGGTGAGCTGCGCAAGGTGGCGCTCGAGGCGGTGACGGCGGCGCGTGCGCTCGCTGATCTCTCGGGTGGCGGCAGTGTGCACGCCGTGCTCGCTGGTGCGGCGGGCATCTCGGCCAAGGCCGGTGCACTCGCCGAGCATGGCGCGGACAGTGTGCTCGTGCTCGAACATGCCGGCTTCACGCAGTACAACCCGGAAGCGCTCGCCGCGACGCTCGCGCAGCGGCTCGGCAGCGGCACCTACGGGTACGCGCTGTTCAGTGCGACCGCGCAGGGACGTGATCTCTCGCCGCGTGTGGCCGCCAAGTGTGGCGTGGGGCTCGCGGCCGATCTCACCGGGTTCACGGTGGAGGGCGGGGTCGTGCACGGCCAGCACTTCAACATGAACGGCAAGACGATCGCCACGCTGGCCCTCGCGGGCACGCCGGCGATTCTCTCGGTGCGTCCGTCGGCGTTCCAGCCGGCCGCTGCGGCGAAGCCGCTGGCAACGGAAGCCATCACGTCGGCTACCGATCCGTCGGCGTCGCGCGTGAAGGTGGTGGAGCTCAAGCAGGGGAACACCGGCAAGATCGATCTCGGCGACGCGCCGGTGGTCGTGGCTGGTGGCCGTGGGCTCAAGGCCGCCGAGAACTTCAAGCTGTGTGAAGACCTCGCGGAAGCGTTCGGCAACGCGGCGGTCGGTGCGACGCGTGCGGTGACCGATGAAGGCTGGCGTCCGCACTCGGATCAGATCGGACAGACCGGGCGCAATGTGAGCCCGAACCTGTACATCGCGGTCGGCATCTCCGGCGCCATTCAGCATCTCGCCGGCATGCGCACGTCCAAGACGATCGTCGCGATCAACAAGGACAAGGACGCGCCCATCTTCAAGGTCGCCGACTATGGCATCGTGGGCGACGTGTTCGAGATCATGCCGGCGCTGACCGCCGCGGTGAAGGCCGCCAAGGCACAGGGCTGACCGGATGGGTGTGCAGAATGCCGTCTTTGCGGTGATCCTCGCCGGCGCCCTGTGGATGTTCTCACAGCAGGCGCAGCGGCTGGTCCGCTGGCTCAAGCTGGCGAAGCCGGAGAATCGCACCGATCACCCGGATGTTCGCACCCGGAACTTCCTGCTGATCGGGCTCGCGCAGACCAAGATCCTGCGCGATCCGCTGGGCGGCATGATGCACGCGCTGGTGTTCTGGGGCTTCTGCGTGCTGGGCCTCGGTACCGTGGAGATCATGATCCAGGGGCTGTACACGCCCTTCACCTGGAGCATGCTCCTGCCGGACGTGCTGTACACGATGTTCGTGTTTTCGCAGGAGATCTTCGCCGTCTTCGTGCTCCTGCCGGTGGGGTACCTGCTGTACCGCCGGCTGGTGATCAAGCCGCGCCGCTTCACGGTGGACGCGGTGCACAGCGGCGAGGCGGTCCTCATCCTGAGCGTCATTGCCGGGCTGATGATCACGCTGCTGCTCCTCTTCGTTGGCGAAGGGATGCAGCCCGGCGCCAATCATAGCGGCCATGTGATCAGCGGCCTGCTCCTGCCGCTCTTCAGCGGCATGAGCGCCGAGACCGCCGAGGTGATGGCGCGGGTGAGCTGGTGGCTGCACGCCCTGGGCATTCTGTGGTTCCTGAACCACCTGCCCAAGTCGAAGCACCTGCACGTGCTGACGTCGCTCATCAACGTCTGGTTCTCGAACACGAGCGGCCCGGGGCGCGTGGGCGCCATGAAGCCGATGGATCTCGAGGCCGAAGACGCCGAGCAGTTCGGCGCGTCGGATGTCGAGCATCTGTCGTGGAAGAACCTGCTCGATGGCTACTCCTGCACGGAGTGCGGCCGCTGCACGGCGGCGTGCCCGGCGAACATCACCGGCAAGATGCTGTCGCCGCGCATGATCGTGGTGAAGACGCGCGCGCGCCTCACCGAGAAGGCGAGCGTGCTCGACGCCGTCGCGGCGGCGGGTGGGACGGCCACGGAAGAGCAGACGGCGGTCCTCGACAAGAAGCTGCTCGACAGCTGGATCACCGAAGAGGAGCTGTGGGCCTGCACCTCATGCCGCGCCTGCGTGATGGAGTGCCCGGTGAGCATCGACCAGCTCGAGATCATCAACGAGCTGCGTCGCGACCTGGTGCTCATGGAGTCGCGCTTCCCGGAGGAGATTCAGCCGGCGCTCACGAGCCTCGAGCGCAACGGCAGCCCCTGGGCGTTCAGCGCCTCCGATCGCGAGAAGTGGGCGGAGGGGATGAACATCCCCACCATGGCGGAAATGGCGGCGAGTGGCGAGAAGCCCGACATCCTGTTCTGGGTGGGCTGCGCCGGCTCGTTCGACGATCGCGCCAAGAAGATCACGGTGGCCTTCGCCCGCATTCTGCAGGCGGCCGATGTGAAGTTTGCCATCCTCGGCCAGGAAGAGACCTGCCATGGGGATCCGGCGCGCCGTATGGGCAACGAGTATCTGTATCAGATGCTCGCCAAGGGCGTGATCGAAACGCTCAACGGCTACGACGTGAAGACCGTGGTGACCTTCTGTCCGCACTGCTTCCATCAGATGGGGAAGGAGTTCCCGGACCTCGGCGGGCACTACGAAGTCATTCACCACACCGAGTACATCGAGCGCCTGCTGGAGTCCGGTCGCGTGCCGCTCGATACCGAGCATGGCCAGCGCCTCAAGGTGGCGTACCACGACTCGTGCTACCTCGGCCGCTACAACGACGTCTACGACGCCCCGCGCAATACGCTCCGCAAGGCGCTGCCGGTCGTGGAACTCGTGGAGCCTGCGCGCACCAAGAGCCGCGGCCTGTGCTGTGGCGCCGGCGGTGGCCGCATGTGGATGGAGGAGAACACCGGCAAGCGCGTGAACGTCGAGCGCACCGAGGAGCTCCTGGCCACGGGTGCCGATCAGATCGCGGTGGCGTGTCCGTTCTGCATGACGATGATCACCGACGGCGTCACTGGCGCAGGGAAGGAGGTGCCGGTGCTCGATATCTCCGAGGTGGTGGCGGCGCGGCTTGTCTCGCAGCCGGCTGCGGTGAGCTGAGAAGACTTGCTGGGAACTGCTCGCACAGAGCACACAGAGTCACAGAGAACACTGAGGCGCGCTCCGAAACCATCCGGAGCGCGCCTCAGTGTTCTCTGTGACTCTGTGCCCTCTGTGCGATCAGCTCAACCCCACTCAAGGCAGCGCGACGTCCTGCCGCAGCCGAATATCCCGGCTCGACGCCCCCACCATGATGCGCCACGTCCCCGGCTCATCCACGAGCCGCATCGACGCATCAAGAAAGCGCAGCTGATCACGTCGCACGTCGAACGACACGCGCTGTGTCGCGCCCGGCGCGAGCGAGAGGCGGGCGAAGCCCATCAGCTCCTGCACCGGCCGCGCCACACTGGCCAGCACGTCGTGCAGGTAGAGCTGTACCACCTCATCGCCCGCGAGGCGCCCGGTGTTGGTGACGGTAAAGGTCACGCGGAGTGCCACCGCGTCGCCCTTGGGGCGGACATCCACGGCCAGCTCACGATAGGCAAACGTGGTGTAGCTCAAGCCGTGGCCGAACGGAAAGAGCGGATGCCCGGTGAGATCGAGGTAGTCGTCTCCGCGCCCCGTGGGCTTGTGCGCGTAGTAGAGCGGCACTTGCCCTTCGTGCATGGGGAAGGTGAGCGGCAGGCGACCCGCAGGAATCACGCGGCCGAAGAGGATGTCGGCCACCGCATGGCCGCCGGCCTGACCGGGATACCACACATCCACCACGGCATCGACCTGCTCGAGCCAGGGCATCGTGATGGCGCTGCCGCCCACCAGCACAACCACGGTCGGCGTACCGGTCGCCGCCACGCGCCGGATCAGCTCCTCCTGGCGACCGGGGAGGCCGAGCTTGGCGCGATCCCGAAACTCCCCCTCCTCGATGCCCGCCACGACGATCGCCACCTGACTCGAGCGCGCGGCGGCCACGGCCTCGGCGATATCGCGCTCCTGCGTATCGGTGACGCCGGCATCCCACAGCAGCTTGAGGCGGGCATTGCCGGTGGCTTCGAAGTACTCGAGGCGTACCCGATGCGTGCTGCCGCCGCGCAGGGCGAGGCGCGCGCGCTGCGTGCCGTAGCTCGCCTTCTGCCAGCGATCAATGCGCAGCGTGTCGTCGATCCAGAGGCGATAGCCGTCGTTCCCTTCCACGGCGATCGTTCGGGCACCCGTCGCCGGGACCGTGAGCGTGCCGGTCCATCGCGCCGAGTACCAGTCGTACGGAATGCCGCGCCCGGGGGAATTGAGTGTCCACTGGAAGTCCACGTTCGCGTCCACCCGCGTGAGCGTAACCGCGCCATCGCGCGTGATGTTCGGCCAGTACTCCCCGGTGAGTCCGGCGACCGACTTCCCGTCACGCTGCGTGCGGAACTGGGCGGCCGGAATCACCGCGAGATCGCGCGCGAGCCGTGGAACCCCGCGCAGCACGCGCACCGTGCTGCCGGCCGGCGCGCCCGCACGGAGACCGTCGGCGATGCTCACCAGGCGCGCGCCCGGTGGCGAATACCCACCGGCGCGCGCTTCGGTGGCATCGCCCCCGATCACGGCAATGCGGCGTACAGTCGGCGCCAACGGCAGCCGGCCGCGGGCATTGCGTAACAGCACCAGCGATTTCGCGGCCGCTTCGCGCGCCAGCGCCACATGGGCCGGGGAGCGCGCGGCGGCCGCCGCAGAGTCGGGATCCGCATACGGTGCATCGAAGAGACCGAGCGCAAACTTCACGCGCAGGACGCGCGCTACCGCACTGTCGATGATCTGCGGTGCGATCCCGGCGTTCCGGAAGGCATTGAGGTACGGCCGGTGCTGCTCGTAGCTCGACTGGAAGATCACATCGAGTCCGGCTTCCAGTGCGTGCCGGGTCGCCGTGGCGGTGCTCGCTTCGGTGTGATGCAGCACGGTGGCGCCGCCGGTCGCGGCGGCATCGGAGATCACGAACCCCGGAAAGCGCCACTCGCGCTTGAGCCAGCTCGTGAGCAGCGCCGCATTCTGCGTGGCCGGCGAGCCGTCCACCGAGTTGTAGGCGCTCATCACGCTCCGCGCGCCCGCGTCGTGCACGGCGCTTTCGAAGGGCGGGAAGTAGCGCTCGCGCAGCAGGCGCTCGCTGAATTCGATCGGGTAGCTGTCGCGCCCGCCCTCACCGACATTGGCGATGAAGTGCTTGGGCGTCGCCACAACACCGCGACGTTCGAGCGTGCCGATATACGCGCGCCCCATGGCGGAGGTGAGGTAGGGATCCTCACCGTACGTCTCCTCCACGCGCCCCCAACGCACGTCGTTCGCGATGTTGATCACCGGCGACAGCGACATGCGGATCCCGCGACTGCGGGCTTCGTCGGCGATGGCGCCGGCCACGCGGGCGACGAGGGCGGTGTCCCACGTGGCCGCGAGCGCGATGGCCTGCGGGAAGGTCGTGGCCCCTTCGCGGCCAAGGCCGTGCAACGTTTCTTCGAACGGGAGCAGCGGGATGCCCAGGCGCGTCGAATCGACGAAGTAGTGCTGTAGCGCATTGATCCGCTGCGTGTGCGCTCGCGCGACGCGATCGGCGGCCAGGGTGTCGGATCGCGCGGCGTCGGCGCGCATCCCGGCGGGGAGGTTGATCTGCAGGCCGAAGGAGCCGGCGCTGTAGTCGTGCGACGCGTCGTCGCGATCGCCGGGAATCATGAACAGCTGCCAGAACTTCTCGGCGAGCGTCATGCGCGGCAGCAGGTCCTGCGCGCGCGCCGCGGCGCTCAGGCGCGACGAGCGATACGGCGCATCCGCGGGCGGGCGCGACGTCGTGTCACGCGGGAGCGTGGTTCCCTGCGCGGCGACGATCGCGGGGCAGGCGAGACTGGCGAGCAGCAGGATGCGGGGCAGGGCACGGAAAGGCATGCCCAAGGCTACCGCCCGGTGGCAGTGGTGCCAACCGGACCGCCCCCCGCCGAACTACTTCCGGATCTCCAGCGCCGCCTGTGCGGCCGTCAGCTCGGCGCCGCCGAAGTCCATCACTGCGTAGAGCGTGTACTTGCCCGGCGGCAGCGTGGGCATCGGCACGCGGAAGACCTGACGCTTGCCGGCTTCAATCCGCACCGACTCCACGATCGGCACGGTCGCCACGAGGGAGTCGTCTTCGGTGCGCACCTGCAGCTCACCGAGCAGCGCGGTGGCTACCGTGCCGGTGTTGCGGTACACGACTTCGAGCTGCTTCCCCTTGAGCACCACGTCGGACACTTCGCCATCAACCGTATCCGGCCGCGCGGCGGTGGCCACCGGCGCCGCCTGGGCGCGCACGGTCGCGGCCGGGTAGAGGGCCAGCAGGGCGAGCAGGAACATCGCCACCACGACGAGCGGGGCACGAAGCCATGAGGTCCGACGAATGGGCTGACGCATGCCCCTTCCTACTGAAAGGGTCGTGCCAGCCTGAACCGTAGGAAAATCCCCCGTCGGACACCGAAAACTGTGGACCAGGGGCGACAGGTGCTGTCGCACGCCCACGGCTGCCGGGGCCGTCCCGCGCCCCCGCCGCGCCGCCGCGACAGGTCAGCGGTGCGCGTGGCGGATGCGCAGGAGCTGGACCTGCTGCTTCACCACATGGTCGCTGTAGGGCACGGTGTCGGTGCGCACCAGCTCGAGCCCGTTCGTGGGGAGGGCGTCACGAAAGGCGGGCAGTGCCAGTCGCCCCGGATCGGCAATGATCGCTTCGCCATCGGGCGCGAGCGCGCGGGCCAGGCACTGGGCCACGAGCGTCGCGTACTCCTTCTCGTAGAGCACATCGGCGGCGATCACCACATCGAACTGCCCCAGGTCCTCGGGCCAATGGCGCCAGTTCACCATCCGCACCGCCGGTTCGAGCCCCAGGTTCCGCGCGGCATTGGCGCGCGTCATGTGGATGGCCTGCTCGTAGTAGTCGGTCGCCGTGACGGTGAAGCCCGCCGCCATGGCGGCGACGGTGTCGAGCCCGAGCCCGCAGCCGAGTTCGAGCAGGCGGCGCCCGGCCCCGGCCTCCGCGAGCAGCGCATGCGCCAGCACCCGCGCCGACGGCCAGAGATCGGCCCAATAGGGCAGGCGCTCGTCAACCACGTAGTCGGATTCGGTGATCAGATGATCCGCATTCTGTGGCTTGTGCAGCACGACGGTGCGCGCCGTCGGACCCACGCCGATCGTGACCTCCTCGGTCGCCACGGTGAAGCCCCGCGCGAGAGCGGCGTCGAGGGCCTCACCGTGCAGGTCGGCCAGATGCGCGTAGCTCGGCAGGGACGGCGTCGCGTCGGTCATGCGCGGGCCACGAGCGGTGGCGCATCGGGCAACAGGATGGCGTGCATCAGACTCTCGGGGTCAACGCGGGACTGCGACTCGGGGACGACGAGCAGCGCATCCGCCAGCGCCATGGAACGCAGCAGGTTGGAGCCCTGACCGCCGGAGAGGCGCGCTTCCAGCACGCCATCGGCGCCGGCCGACAGGGCGACACGCAGAAAGTACGTCAGCGGCGCCGGCGTTTCGGCGGCATCGCACATGCGCACCGGGAGTTTCACGTGACACACCGTGGCATGGCCACCGAGCTGGCGGATGAGCGGCCAGGCGAAGAGCGAGCCGGTCACCATGGTGGACACTGGATTGCCCGGAAGGCCGATCCACGGCACCTCGCCGATCATTCCGGTGCCGATCGGGCCGCCGGGGCGGATGCGGGCCCGCCAGAACCGCTGCACACCGCCGATCGCCGCCAGAGCGTCGCGCGTGTAGTCGTGCTCCCCGACCGACACGCCGCCGGTCGTGATCAGCAGGTCGCAGGACGCCACCGCGGCGCGCAGCGCGTCGGTGAGGGCCTCCAACGTGTCCGGCACCAGCGGCGCCATGGTTACGTCGGCGCCTGCACTGCGCAGCAACGCCGGCAGCGCGTAGCTGCTCGACGCCACGATGCGCGACCCGGTCTCCACTTCGTCGAAGCGGTCGAGAAGCACCAGTTCGTCGCCGCTCGATACGATCGTCACCCGCGGCCGGCGATAGACCGGCACCGCCGCCAGCCCGATCGCCGCCAAGGCCCCCAGATGCGAGGCGCGAAGCGACGTGCCGGCGGTGAACACCACACGGCCGGGCTCGATATCCTCGCCGCGCGGGCGCACGTTGGCGCGACCTTGCGCGTCCCGATCATCGAGCACCACGACGGTGTCGCCCTCACGCCGCGTGTCCTCCACGCGAATCACGACATCCGCGCCCGGGGGCATCGGCGCGCCGGTCATGATGCGCATCGCGGTGCCCGGCTGCACCCACGGGAGCTGCGTCGGATCACTCCCCGCCACACTCGCACCAATCAGCGGCAACACCCGCGGGGCATCGGCACGAGCCCCCACCACATCGGCGCGCCGAGTGGCGATGCCGTCCATACCGGCATTGTCCCAGGGCGGCAGGGCCACCCGACTCGTAATGTCCTGCGCGAGCGCGCGCCCTAGCGCCTGCTCCAGCGGCACGAACTCCAGGGCCGGTGTGCGCCGCGGCACCTGATCGAGAATCGCCGCGAGCGCCTCGTCGTAGCTCAGGCTGCGCGCCGGCGCGCTCATCGACGGCTGCTCACTTGGCCGGCGCGTTCACGGCCTGCACGCCCAGCGAGCGACCCGCCAGCATCGTGACAAGCGCGTCCTGCACCCGCTCCACTTCCCGCGTCGGCACCGTGTAGTTGTTGCAGAGCAGGGAGAAGAGCACCAGCTGCTGATCGGCCGTGGTCACATAGCCCGACAGCGAGCGCGCCTTGTCGAGGGTCCCGGTCTTGCCGCGCGCGTTCCCCTGCGCCGGCGTGCCCTTCATCCGGTTGCGGATCGTGCCATCGACCCCGGCGATCGGCAGCGCATCACGATACACCGCGAAGTGCGGCGAGCGGCGCATCGCATCCAGCACCTTCACGATCGCCCGCGGCGACACGTAGTCGTGCCGCGAGAGGCCGCTCCCGTCCCGATAGGCCGCATCGGCGCCGGTCACGCCCCAGCCAGCCAGCGTGCGGGCCGCCACGGCGCGCGCGCTGTCCACCGACCCACTCCCCGACGCTACGCGGCCGCTCGTGCGGAAGAAGAGCTCGGCGATCTGATTCTGCGAGGGCTTCTGCATGCGGCGCAGCACATCGGCGAACGACGCCGACTGCAGCACGACCAGCGTATCGGCCGCGCGCTTTGCCGTGTCGCGCACGGCGAGCGGGCGCTGCTGCACCACGATACCGCTGTCGGCCAGCGCTTCCTGCAACGCGGCCAGATACGCGTCGTTCGGATGGCGATACGACACCGTGGTTACCACGCTGTCGCCCAGCCGCAGCGACCCGCTGATCACGAGCGTTTCGCCGAGGCTGTCGTACGCCGCGCGAATCGGCTCCGGCCGCTCGCTGCCGGCGATCGAATCGCGTGTCACGGCGTCGATACGCAGGCGCGGATAGCGCGCCGTGGGCGCGCGTTCGACGGTCACCGGTTTGCCAGCCTTCGCGGCCGCCCGGATGCGCAACGTGAGCTCGCCTTCGTTGAAGGTCAGCTCGTCTACAGGGGCGCTGTACTCCTCATCGAAATCATCGAAGGCCCACCCGAACCCGGTCGTGGCGCCGGGAAAGGCATCGCCCTCGGCGCGCAGCCGACCGGCAATCCGCGTGATGCCGCGCGCTCGGAGCGCCGCGATCACCGGCGCGAACGCCTGCGCGGCGCGCCCGCCCTGCAGGGTGTCACTGACGCTCGGATCGCCGCTCCCCACCACCAGCAGATCGCCCTGCCAGACGGTGCCACGCGCGCGGCCCGCGAGCAGCACCGGCGTGCGCCAGCGGAAGTCGGGCCCCAACCGTTCCATCGCAATCGCCGCCGTGAGCAGCTTCTGATTCGACGCCGGCATGAAGATCCGATCGGCATCGAGTGCCACGAGCGTGTCGCCACGCACCGGGTCCACCACGAGCATGCCCCATCGCGCGTTGCGCCACATCGGCGCGGCCTTCACCGAATCCACGAACGCCTGCACCAGCGCCTTTGTGGTCGGGGCGGCCACCACCACCGGCGAGGGATTGACGGGAGGCGGCGCCGGCTCCGGTTGCTGCGCGGGGACCGTGGCCACCGGTGCGGACGCGCGAGCGCACGCCGCGCTCAGCAGCGCCGCGGCGATGTACAGGGGCCGGCGGACCACTCGCATCACGCGTCCACCTCATAGGCGCTCGACAACGTGCTGTCTTCGGCGAGGTTCACCTTCACGACCCGCGCCGTGGTGTGCGCCAACGCCGCCTGCACGCGCTCGCAGATGAAGCGCGCGAGATTCTCCCCCGTTGGAATCAGCTTCCCGTCGGCAAACTCCGGCACATCGAGATTGATGTTCCGGTGATCGAAGCGCTCCCGGACTTCCTTGGCGAGCACGCGATCGAGGAAGCCGAGATCCACCAGAAAGCCGGTCTCTTCATCGACCGGCCCGGCCACCGTCACATCACAGACGTACGTGTGGCCGTGGTAATGCGGGTGGGCACAGGCGCCGAACACGTCGGCATTCTCCTGATCGCTCCAGTCGGGGCGACGGTAGCGATGCGCGGCCGCGAAGGTGACGCGGCGCGTGAGCGACGTGCGCGGCATGCGCCTAGCGGAAGATGGGGAAGGTGATGCCGAGCGAAACGACCTTGTTGGGGCGCCACGCGCTGCGCTGCCGGGTGAGCGTCAGCACCGAGGTCGTATCGGAGGCCTTCACGTAATAGGTGTCCGGGTACTGGTACTTCCAGAACACATTCGACACGTCCAGGCGCAGCTGCGGGCCATGACGCGGGATGTAGCGCAGGACGCCGCCGTAGGTGAACGAGAAGTTCGAGCCGAACGAATACTGGCCGCTGTCGGCCTTGGCGAAGTCACTGGCCATGCCGACGCCGGCGAAGACGCTCGGGAGGAAGCGGCGATAGGTCTTCTTGCCGGTCAGATCGAGATTGAGCCCGCCATCGATCACCTGCGTGAAGACACTCGGCGTGGCCACCACGCGCGTGGCGCGCGGGTTGCCCGGCTTGAGCTCATTGCGTTCGGACGGGGCGCCGATGTAGCGCACGAACAGGCCGGCCGGGCCGCCGACGCGGATGTCGTAGCGCACCATTGCCAGCGGGCCATCCTTGGGGGCGACACCGGCGGGATCCTTGCCGAGCAGCAACTGGCCCGCCGAGAGCGTGAGCGTCTGAAAGACGGCGTAGTCCTCGTACGGACTCTTCGACGGCGCATGCCCGACCTGGGCGCGAACCACCACCGGAGCGAGAAGCAGCGTCGCGGCAGCGACACGACGGAACGAAGGCAAGGACACGGGCATCAGGCAGAGACCGGGGCGGAAGCCGAAGGCGTGAGATCGCGCAGGTCGCGACCGGTGATGTCGGCAGGAAGGGGAAGGCCAAGCAGCGCGAGCGCCGTCGGGCCGACGTCGCACAACGCCCCACCCGCGCGCAACGGCACCGTCGCGTCGGGATCGAGCACGACGAGTGGGACCGGGTTGGTGGTGTGCGCGGTGTGCGGCTGGTGCGTGAGCGGATCCACCATCACATCGGCGTTGCCGTGATCCGCGGTGATGATCAGCCGCGCGCCCCCCTGCTGGGCCGCTGCGAGGATGCGTCCGAGACACGCGTCCACGGTTTCGGCCGCCTTGATCGCCGCCGGCAGCGAGCCCGTATGCCCCACCATGTCGGTGTTGGCAAAATTGCAGAGCATGAAGTCGTGCGTGCGATTGGCGAGCGCGTCGCAGAGAATGTCGCAGACACCGCTGGCGCTCATCTCCGGCTGCAGGTCGTACGTCGCGACCTTCGGACTCGCCACCATGCGCCGATCTTCACCGGCGAACGGTTCATCACGCCCGCCATTGAAGAAGAACGTGACGTGCGGGTACTTCTCCGTCTCCGCCGTACGCAGCTGCGTGAGCCCGGCGTTGGCGATCACTTCGCCCACGAGGTTCTGCATCGACTGCGGCGCGAACGCGACCGGGAAGGGGAACGCGTCGTCGTAGTTGGTCATCGTGGTGATGGCCACCTGCGGGCGCGGTCCGGTGTCGAAGCCGCTGAAGTCCGGCATCGCGAGGGCCCGCAGCGACTGCCGCATGCGATCGCTGCGGAAGTTGAAGCAGATGATCGCATCGCCGTCCTTCATGGGCGCGAGCGCCCGCCCGTCCGGGCCGGCCATCACGTACGGCTGCACGAACTCGTCGGTGATCCCGGCATCGTACGAGTGCTGCAGCGCCGCGAGGGCGTCGGTCTCGATCGGCGCGTCACCCAACACGGCCGCACGGTACCAGCGCCCCGTGCGCTCCCACCGGTTGTCGCGATCCATGCCGAAGTACCGCCCCGACACCGACGCCAGCTGCGCCTTCCCCGCGAGATGGACCAACGTCTCGTTGAGGAATCCCATCGCGCTGGTGGGCGGCGTGTCGCGCCCATCGAGCAGCGCATGCAGCACGATGCGTGGCACCTGCTGGCGCACGGCGAGATCCACCAGCGCAAACAGATGCTGGTCGAACGCGTGCACCCCGCCATCGCCGAGCAGCCCCACGAGGTGCAGGGTGCCGCCGTTGTCCTTGGCGTGCCGGCACGCGGCGACCAGGGTCGGGTTGCTGTAGAACGCACCGGATTCGATCGCGGCGCCGATGCGGACCAGATCCTGCATCACGACGCGCCCGGCGCCCAGATTGAGGTGACCGACTTCGCTGTTCCCCATCTGGCCGTCCGGTAATCCCACCGCGCGACCGGAGGCGGTCAGCAGCGTTCGGGATTCGTGACTCCAGATACGGTTCCAATTCGGCGTGTTGGCCAGCAGAATGGCGTTGGCGTCGCGCTCCTCGCGATAGCCCCATCCGTCCAGGATGATCAGGGCCACGGCGCGCGATGGACGAGCAGACATCGGTCTCCAGGGTGAGGGACGTCAGGATGCAGCAATCTAGCGGAATCATCCGGGCTCACGGGCCATACCCGCGGGTGCTGGCAAAGTCCCGGCGGGGCGCATGAGCCGTTTCCGGTTCCGGCGGCGGAGCGTCATCCTCGCCGTCAGTCTCCTCGTGCTGCTCGTCGCCGACGGGCTGCTCCTCTGGCGGCGCGCCCGCTATCGCGAGGAGATCGAGCGGCTGCGCGCCGGCATGACCGCCATGGAGCGGCAGCGGGCCGACGCCATCGTGGCCGCCGACAACGACAAAGCCGCCGTCATGCTGGAGCTGATGCGGCGGCAGTCCCAGGGAGATGACGCCATTCATCTGGCCGTGAACACCGACTCGGGCTATGTCGCCCTCGAGCGCGGTGCCGCCCGGTTGCGGGTCATGCCCGCCGAGATCGGGCCGGAGCGCCGGGTGGGCACCCCGCCGGATACCGTGCACATGGTCGTCCCACGGGGCGTGCGTTCGATCGAACGGCTGCTGGGTGACTCGGACCGATACACGCTCCCGGCGTGGGTATGGACCGACCGGGGACTCCCGGTCGCCAGCGAACGCGCCGGGGCCGGGTGGACGGGCCCGGCTGCGATCGTCACCACCGGCGGTACGCTGCTCTACGCGCGCCCCTCGGCGGGGCCCCTCGCCGACAGCGCCTATGTGATGCCCGGCGCCATTCGGCTCGCGGCCCGTGATCTGCGCGCCATTCGGGAGAACCTGATGGCCGGCACGCGGGTGTACTTCTTCTGATGACCACCTCTCCGCTCTCGATGCCGCCGGCCAAACGCCGCGGCTGGTGGCGCGCCCCGCTGTGGCTGCTCGCCGCAAATCTGGTGGTCGCTGCGCTCACGGCGTGGTTGCTCTTCCTGACCGTCCGCGTGCGCTTCCAGCGCGACGTCGCGCGTCTGGTCTACAATGACAACACCGAGGCGCTGGAGCAGGCCGTCCTGCAGGCCGGCAGCGATGCCGACAGCCTGCGCGCGGTGCTGGGGGCCACCGCGGCTCCGGCCAATGCGAACATGCCGTACATCGTGGTGTCCATCGCCGAGCGCCGCCTCTGGTACAAGCAGGGCGACAGCGTGCTGTTCACGGCCCCGGTCGCGACCGGTTCCGGCAAGCAGCTCGTGGTGAAGGGGAACAGCCAGGTGCTCCGCTTCGAAACGCCGCGGGGGCGGCTCGTGGTGCAGCGACGCGACTCGGCGCCGGCGTGGATTCCGCCCGACTGGCACTATCAGGAGCAGGCCAACAAACGGCGCCTGGGCGTCACGCAGCTCGTGCGCGGGCAGGCCATCCGGCTCCGCGACGGCTCCCAGCTCACGGTGCGGGGGAACGACGTGGTCCGGCTCGGGAAGGACGGGTCGGTGCAGCCGCTGTCGGCATCCGATGGCCGGGAGATCGTGGCCGATGGCCAGATCGTCATTCCGCCATACGGAACAAATCAGCGGAAGTACGGGGACGTCCTGGGCACCCGCCGCCTGTACCTGGGCGACGGCTACGCGCTGCACGGGACGAACAACCCGGCGAGCGTGGGGCAGGCGGTCAGCCACGGGTGCGTCCGGCTGCGGAACCCTGACATCGAACGGCTGTACGACCTGGTCGCTGTGGGGACCCCGGTTTTCATCTACTGATGAACCCGTCTCGGTGCATCACAAACGTGACCTAAATCGCAGCCCGGCATAGAGTTTCGCCCTGTGCCGGCGCTGTGACTCCGGGGGCTGTGCGGCTATATTTCCCCGCTTGTCGCTCGATCGTCTGTAGGGGGTACCCGATGCCGGTTGTCCGAGGCACCGATCGCGCGCCACACCCGAGTCCGTGACCCAGCGTTCTTCTGAAACCCCCGGGGGCCGTTCGCCCCGTGTTCGCATGCCGCGTCTGACCATCGTGGCTGGCCTTCTGGCCAGCGCCGCGCTGGTCGCGTTTGCGCGTCCGGTCCCGGCGAGCCGCCCGGCCCCCGTCGCGACGCGCGCCGTCGCGGCGCGGACGTCGATGCCGCTGCTCGACTCCCTGCGTGGCGCGAGCCGCAAACTCCGCGCCCGTTTCGTGAGCCCGCGGGTGGCCAGGGGGCTGCCGATCCTGCGCGAACTGTTCGGCGACAGCGCCGCCGTCCGTGCCGGTGTGTACGCCGCGGGCGATTCGACGGGCGCGTTCCACTTCATCACCATGCGCCCCTTTGCCGATAAGGTCGGCGGGCGCATCGGCAGCTATCGGATCGGGTTCTTTCCCGCCGAACAGCGGGGCATCCGTTCTGACGCCTATGGCAATCCGGAAGGCTTCCTTGAGGTCACGTCGGGGAATCAGGATACGCCGATCTCGGAGCATTTCCGTCTGCGCGATTTTCTCACGCACGATCAGGCGCACGTCTGGCCCAAGTATCTGGTGCTGCGTGAACCGCTCGTGGACAAGCTGGAGCTGGTGCTCGACGAGCTGCGCGACATGGGTATTCCGGCGCGTGCACTCCGCGTGATGTCGGGGTTCCGCACGCCGCAGTACAACGCCCAGGGCGTGGGCGCCGGCGGTCGCGTGCAGGACAGCCGCCATCAGTATGGCGATGCGGCCGATGTGTATGTCGTGAACGGCACGCGCGATTGGATGAGCGATCTCAATCGCGATGGCCGCGTGGATACGCGCGATGCGCGTGTGCTGGCGCAGGCCGCGGAGCGCGTCGAGCAGGCGCATCCGGAGCTGACCGGCGGCGTCGGGATCTACAAGGCGACCTCGGCGCATGGACCCTTCGTGCACATCGACGTGCGGGGCACCCGCGCGCGATGGGGCGAGCTGTGAGGTCCGCATGATTCAGCGTCGCACCGCCATCGTACTCTCGGGGCTCGCCGCCATCACGGCGGCCCTCATCTATCAGCCGCCGGGCGAGCTGATGGCCGACTCGTCGGCCGAAAGCTCCAAGGGCGCCGTGCCCCGCGTCGAGGCCTCGCCCGAAACGCGCGGTCTGAGCGGCGACGTGGCGATGCAGTTCGTGCGCGCCGGTGAGCGCGTGGCGTTCCCGGTGCGCGTGCGCGCGGCGCTCCCCAGTGCCCGGGCTGGCTTTACCTATCAGTGGGTGGCGGTCGGGTCGAATGCATCGGGCGATGTCTCCCGTCCGCTCGACAGCGATACGCTGCTCGCGCCGCTCACGCCGGGCTTCTACGAGCTCGTGCTCAAGCGGGGCGGCATTCATCAGCGCATCACCGAGCCGCGCCTCGCGGTACTGGTGCCCTTCGAACTCAAGCTGGGCACCACGCTCAACGGCTACCAGATCGGGCATTATCCCGCCGAGTGGAGCTCCGATGAGCAGGGCGAAAAGCCGGCCGGGTTCGCCGAGGTGAATGAGGCCAATCTCGATCTGCCGCTCACCAAGCATCTCAAGGTGCGCGACTTCGTCACCCACGATCAGCAGACGGTCTGGCCGCGGTATGTCGCGATCGACCCGCGCGTCCTCGACAAGATCGAGCTCGTCATGCGCGAGCTGGCGCGGCGCCGGGGTGAAGAGGCGATGGAGTTCGATCTCGAGGTGCACAGCGGGTTCCGCACGCCGCTGCACAATGCCACCGTGGAAGGGTCGGCGCGCGATTCGCGCCATCTCTATGGCGACGCCGCCGACGTGGCGATCGACGCCGATGGCGACGGCCGCCTGACCATCTTCGATGCCTACCGTGTCGAACAGGCGGTGGATTGGGTGGAGCGTCTCCACCCGGAACTCGCCGGTGGGCTCGGGGTCTACAGCAGCCGGCGGTTTGCCACGCCATATTGCCATATCGACGCGCGCGGCGAACGGAAACGCTGGCGCGGCTGAGCGCGTAGGGCGTGCCAGGAGGAAGCCCCGATGAATCCGTACGTCCGCGACCGCATCAATCGCAAACTCGACACGCTCTCCGATGAGCGGCTCTATCAGGTGCTCGACTACGTCGAGTTCCTGGAGACGAAGTACGCCGAAAAGCCGGCGCCCGTGACCAACGTCTTCCAGCGCTTCGCCGATGGGGTGGAGGACAAGCTGCGCGCCGGTGGACTGGCGGTGAGCACCGTCTCCGAGGCGATGGGCTTTCTGAACAAGGCCATGGGCGTGCTGACGAACGTCGCCGAGACGACCAAGACGGTCGCCACCGACGTGGTGACGGCGGCGAAGACCGCGGCCGATCAGATCGGCGCGCCCACGCCGGCCGAAGCGGCGGGCGCGGCGGTCGCACCGGCCGCAGCGGCCACGGCCACCACGCCTTCCGCTGCTCCGGCAACGCCGCCCCCCACCGCGCCCCCGACCGCGCCGCCCACCCATGGCGTCTGACGGCCCGCGCCGCGGGATGCGGCGGGCGGTGATGCACGCCATCCGCCTCATCCCGAACTACATCCGGCTGCTCTTCGGCCTGTTTCGCGATGACCGGGTGTCGCGGACCGACCGCCTGCTCGTCCTTGGCGCGCTGGCGTACGTCATCTCGCCGCTCGACTTCATCCCCGATGTGATTCCGTTCCTCGGGGAAGTGGACGATCTGTTCCTGATCGTCCTCGCGCTGCAGCGGCTGATCGATCGGGCCGGCCACGCGGTGCTCCTCGATCACTGGCGCGGCGACCCGGCGGAGCTCGAGACCTCGGGGCTGATGCGCGTGCTCTCGGCGGCCAGCTATTTCCTGCCGCCCGCGCTGCGGCGGCGCATCCGGCGCCTCGCCCGCGCCTGAGGCACGGGCTGCCGGCACCCGGCGGTCCGGACCGGATCGGATCGCCGCCTCCGCTGGAACCGACGTCCTCCTGATAGTACATTTCAGGATGGCACCCTCGACAAGCCCTACTGGCGGCGCGCGCCGCATTCGCGAAGGCATTGCCCTGACGTTCGACGACGTCCTGCTGGCGCCTCGCCATTCGCTGGTCCACCCCAAGGACGTCAGCCTGTCGTCGCGCTTCACGCGCGGGATCACGCTCAATGTGCCGCTCGCCTCCGCGGCCATGGACACCGTCACCGAAAGCGAAATGGCCATCGCCATGGCGCGCTACGGGGCGATCGGCGTGCTGCACAAGAACATGTCGGTCGATCGGCAGGCCGCCGAAGTCGATCGCGTGAAGCGCAGCGAAAGCGGCATGATCCTCAATCCGATCACGCTCTCTCCCGCCGCCTCGCTCCGCGAAGCGGTCGCGCTGATGATGCGCTTCAAGATCTCGGGCGTGCCGATCGTGGATGTGACCGGCAAGCTGGTCGGCATCCTCACCAATCGCGACCTGCAGTTCGAGCGCAATCTGGATCAGCCGCTCGCCGAGGTGATGACGAGTGAAGGACTGGTGACGGCGCCGCTCGGGACGACGCTCGACGAGGCCGAACGGATCCTCGCCAAGCATCGCATCGAGAAGCTCCCGGTGGTCGATGCCGACGGCACGCTCAAGGGGCTCATCACCGTCAAGGACATCCACAAGCGGCGGCAGTACCCCGACGCCAACAAGGATCAGTACGGTCGCCTGCGCGTCGCGGCGGCCATCGGCGCCGGCGGTGACTATCTCGACCGCGCGCGCGCGCTGGTGCAGGCCGGCGTGGACGTGCTCATCATCGACACCGCGCACGGCCATAGCGAAGGGGTGCTGCAGGCCACGGCCAAGGTGCGCGAGGCATTCCCGGACGTGCAGCTGATCGCCGGCAATGTCGCCACGCGCGAGGGCGCGGCCGCCCTGGTCGCGCGCGGCGTGGACGCCGTGAAGGTGGGCGTCGGGCCGGGCTCGATCTGCACGACGCGCGTCGTCACGGGTGTCGGCGTGCCGCAGATCGCCGCCGTGATGGACGCCGTGGAAGGCGCCGGCGACGTGCCGGTCATCGCCGACGGCGGCATCAAGTACTCGGGCGACATCGTGAAGGCGCTCGCCGCCGGGGCCTCCAGCGTGATGATGGGCTCGATGCTCGCCGGGACCGAGGAAAGCCCGGGCGAGTCGTTCCTGCTCGAAGGGCGCCGCTTCAAGATGATCCGCGGCATGGGCTCGCTGTCCGCCATGCAGGACGGCTCCGCCGACCGCTACTTCCAGGACGGCGAGATGGGCCCCAAGAAGCTGGTCCCCGAAGGCATCGAGGGACGGGTCCCCTACAAGGGCCCGGTGGGCGATGTGCTCTTCCAGATGATCGGCGGCCTGCGGAGCGGTATGGGGTACGTGGGCTGCGCCAATATCGACCAGCTCCGCACGGAAGCCGAGTTCGTGCGCATCACCACGGCCGGCCTGCGCGAGTCGCATCCGCACGATGTGACGATCACCCGCGAGGCGCCGAACTACTCGGTGTAACCGGCGCGGTCACACAGGGGCCGGCCATCCCGCATCGGGTGGCCGGCCCTTGGCGTGTCGCCCTCACGTCTCACCTCGGCGCGTGCTCCGGGGAGCTCCCGGCGTGGAAATCGCGCGGGCTGGCATCCCGGGCGCCGTCCAGACTGTCAGAAGGTTCGGACAAGAGCAGCGCGAAGGCTGTCCATAGCGTATTGTTCCGTCCGACCGTCCCCCCGCGCGCCCGTTCATTCCCCGGGGTGCGCCAAACCTCGACCTCACCCCCCGACCGATGGGAATCTGGTCCAAGAAGTCTATCGCAGCGCTCCGCGCAGAAGCGGACAGCTCCGAGGGTGGCCTCAAGCGCACACTCGGCGCGCTGAACCTCACGATGCTCGGCATCGGTGCCATCATCGGCGCCGGCATCTTCGTGCTGACGGGTACCGCGGCCGCGAATTTCGCCGGCCCGGGCGTCTCGCTCTCCTTCGTGCTGGCCGGCCTGGCGTGCCTCTTCGCCGGTCTGTGCTACGCGGAGTTCGCGAGCATGATCCCGATCGCCGGGTCCGCGTACACGTACAGCTACGCGACCATGGGTGAAGGCGTGGCGTGGTTCATCGGCTGGAACCTGATCCTCGAGTACCTGTTCGCGGCGTCGACCGTGAGCGTGGGCTGGTCGGGGTATTTCAGCGCGATGCTGAACGAGGTGGGGATCCACATTCCGGCGGCCTTCGCCAGCGCGCCACTCGGCGTGGAAGGCGGCCACACGGTGGTGCGCGCCTTCACCTGCGTGGACGCCAGCGGCGCCACCCTGGTGGATGCGGTGAGCAAGGCAGCGTATGCCACGCGTGATGCGTGCACGGCCGCCGGTGGCAATGTGGTCAACGGCCTGATCAACCTCCCGGCCGTGCTGCTCATCCTCGCGCTCACGATGCTCCTCGTGCGTGGTGTGCAGGAATCGGCGACGCTCAACAACATCATCGTCGCCATCAAGATGGTCATCGTGCTCCTCGTGATCGGCTTCGGGTTCATGTACGTGAACCGCGAGAACTGGACGCCGTTCATCCCGGAGATGGTCACCAACCCCGACGGCAGCACGAAGTACGGCGTGGCCGGCGTGCTCCGCGCGGCCCCGGTCGTCTTCTTCGCCTACATCGGCTTCGACGCCGTCTCCACCGCTGCGCAGGAAGCGAAGAACCCGCAGCGCGACCTGCCGATCGGCATGATCTCGTCGCTGCTGATCTGCA
The DNA here is from genome assembly GCA_019752115.1 of Gemmatimonadaceae bacterium. Classification (NCBI taxonomy): domain Bacteria; kingdom Pseudomonadati; phylum Gemmatimonadota; class Gemmatimonadia; order Gemmatimonadales; family Gemmatimonadaceae; species Gemmatimonadaceae bacterium. The sequence goes on along the minus strand of JAIEMN010000024.1, from coordinate 187,436 downwards.
CGGTGCTCTACATCCTGATGTCGCTGGTCATGACGGGCCTCACCAAGTACACGGCGCTTGGCGTCGCGCACCCGGTGTCGGCCGCGCTCGAAGCGGTGCCGCAGCTCAAGTGGCTCGAGTACCTCGTGAACATCGGCGCCGTCGCGGGTCTGTCGTCGGTCGTGCTCGTCATGCTCATGGGCCAGCCGCGCATCTTCTACACGATGTCGCGCGACGGCCTGCTGCCGAAGATCTTCGCCAAGGTGCACCCGCGCTATCAGACGCCGGCCGCCTCGACCTGGATCGTCGGCATCATCGCCATCGTCATCGCCGGCTTCTTCCCGCTCGGCCTCCTCGGTGAGCTCGTGTCGGGCGGCACGCTCGCCGCGTTCGCCACGGTCTGCATTGGCGTGATGGTCCTCCGCAAGCGCTCGCCGGAACTCGAGCGCCCGTTCCGCACCCCGCTCGTGCCGCTCGTGCCGATCCTGGGCGCCGGCGCGACGCTGTACATGATGTACCAGCTGCCGAAGCTCACGTGGATGCTCCTGGCCGCGTGGACGGCGATCGGCATGACGACGTACTTCATCTATGGCATGAAGAACTCCACGATCGGCAAGAAGGAATCGGGCCGGTAATGGGTACAGGGGTGGCCGATGGGCTGCTGAGCGCATCGGATGCGCGTCGGGCAGCAATTCGCAGCTGGGCCGACGCGCTGCGCCCCGGGATGACCGTGGCGCTCTCCACCCACATCAATGCTGATGGCGACGGGTGCGGTTCGGAAACCGCACTCGCCCGCCTCCTCGCCCAGCGGGGGATCACGTGCCGCATCGTGAATCCCACGCCGTGGCCGGCGATGTTCCAGTTCCTCCTGGGCGATGACGTGCACGACGCCACCGCCCAGGGCGCCGCGGCCCTCGATGATATCGACGCCCTCGTGGTGCTCGATATCAACGATGTCCGCCGGCTCGGTCAGCTCGCCGACCGCGTGCGCGCGCTGACCGTGCCGATCTCGGTGATCGATCACCACGTGGCCGGCGATGAACCGGTCGGCACGCTCGCGGTGACCGACACCGCTGCCTGCGCCACCGGTGAGCTCGTGTACGACATCGCCATGGCGCTCGACCTCGAGATCACGCCGGCGATCGCCCAGTCGCTCTACGCCGCGATCCTCACCGATACCGGCAGCTTCCGCTACAGCAATACCTCCCCGCGCGCCCACGCCGTGGCCTCCCATCTCCTGTCGGCCGGCGTTGACCCCGAGGAGATGTACCGCCGCATCTACGCCCAGGTGAGCGTCGGACGCCTGCAGCTGCTGCGCTCCGCACTCGAGACCCTCGAAGTCGATAGCAGCATCGGCCTGTCATGGATCTCCGTGGATGCCGATGCCATGGAACGCTTCAAGGTCACGAGCGAAGATCTCGACGGCATCGTCGAACACCCGCGATCGATCTCCGGCACTCGCCTCGCGCTCTTCTTCCGCGACCTCGGCCACGGCAAGGTCAAGGTGAGCTTCCGCAGCACCGGGCAGGTGGATGTGCAGCAGTTCGCCCGCCGCTACGGCGGCGGCGGCCACGCCAAGGCCAGCGGCGCACTGCTTACGGGCGCCCTCGCGGACGTCCGCTCGCAGGTGGTGCACGACGCGCGACAGTATCTCGCGTCGGGGGCGTAACCGACGGCGTTGGGGCGCGGGCGCGATCGAGCTCCCGCTGCAGATCCTTCGTGAGGCGCTCGGGGCGGAATGCCACGAGCGCCTGTGTGTTTTCGGCGATGACCGTGCCGTAGAAGGTGCCGTCGTCGCCGACCGTGACCGCATGGAGCACCAGCGGCAAGCGCCGGCTGTAGAGATACCGCCCGCTGAGCCGGTCATAGTAGTCCACGAGGCGAAAGGCATCACGCGCCGTCTCCGAGCCGAAGATCAGTACCGTGTCGCCGCGGATGGCGATGCCGCGCGCGATCGGACGTGACTCCGACGTCTGCGGCGCCTCGATGATGACCTGCGTAAGCGTGCGCTCTCGCACCCGTTCCACCACCTTCACGACCGGCTCAGGGCCGCGCTCGATCAGCGGGTGCATGGCCACCGCGCGTGTATCCGGCCGCACCAGCGCCCAGTCGGCGCCAAAGAAGCGCACGAGCGCGCAGGCGCCGCTACCGTCCGCGGCACTGAGAAACGCGCGGTGCGCGAATGACTCGGTCGCGTGTCTCGCTGGCCGCCAGTCGGCGTTGAAGGTGCTCACGCGCCGGCCGGCCGTATCGAGGACGACCAGTGCCGAATCACTCCGCTCATACGCCACGAGGATGCGGCCATCCGGGCGGACGCAGGCGTGCGAGACCCGGAAGAGATCCGGCAGGATGATGTCCCAGTGCATGGATCCAGTGGCGCGATAGCCGGTGAGGCGGGCGGTGGATTGGTCCACCACGGCGAAGCCCCAGGGCGTGGGCAGCAGCAGCGACGGGCGCTTGAACTCGCCCGGGCCGTTGCCGGTGGCCTTCAGGACGAAACGAGGGCGACCCGTGCGGGCATCAAAACCGCGCACTTCACGCGTGCCCAGATCGAGCACCGCGACGAGCCCCGACGTCACGACAATTTGTCGCGGCTCCACAAAGGTCTCCGACTCCTTCTCGGCGCCAATGGAGAACACGCGACGCCACAGCGAATCGGTGGCGAAGGTGCGCGCCGCTTGGGCCGTGCAGAGTGCCGGCACGAGGAGCCCCGCGAGGGCGATGCGCAGGCGGAACCGAGACGATGGCATGGGTCCGTGTGTGGAAGGTGGAGAGGTGCGCATTACTCGATCTGCTCGATCCAGGTCAGCCCTTCGATGGCGCGCCGCAGCCCGGCGAACTCGCGCGGGGAGCGCGGGCTCTGCGACGTGAGCCGCACGCGCCCCTCCTGGTCGTACATGATCACGACCGGGGTGCTGCGATGACCCAGCGTCGCGAGTTCGCGGATGACCGCGCGGGGGGCCGGCTTGAGGTCTGCGTGGCGCGTCCAGGCGGGCAGCAGACGGCGGATGATCGTGGAATCGCGGGGATCGCCGACATACCAGATCACCCCCAGCCGGACGCGCTCGCCGACCCCGCGCCGGTGCAGCAGGTCGAACATCCGCAGATTGCCGCTGCAATCGCTGCGCTGCAGCAGCATCGCGGCCCTTAGCGGCTCGCCGGTGAGGACGGTGCGGGTGTCGGCGCTGGCGCTACGCAGGGCGCTCGAGGGTGCGACTCGCGAGTGATCGATGGCGGCACTCGCGAGCAGCACCGAGAGCCCTGCGCCGCTCCCGATGAGGAAACGGCGCATCGGCGGTCAGGTCTCGTCGTCGAGCGAGCAGCCCGAGCCGGCGGGCATGCCCAGGAACGGCGAGAGCAGCGTGCACGAGCCGCTCAGCGCGGACGACGCATTGCGATCCTTGTAGATCGGCACTTCGCCGATGGTGCGGCAGTTCGTGCGGCTGATGCGCAGCGTGATGTTCCAGCCGCCGGCGTAGCTGAAGTCAATGCTCCAGTCGCACTGCTGCTGGGGCGCCTTGCCGCACTCGGTGAGGGTACCGGCCCCGCAGGTGGTCGAGATCGGGTCACCCTCGTCGGCGCGGGCGGTGGCGACGTTGACGGTGGCCAGGGCGAACAGGACCGCGAAGACGGCAGTGGCCAGGCGTGGAATCCGGGTGGTCATGGTGTGCTCCTCTCATCTATCCGTGAAAAGGCGCGCGGCCCCCGCCGCGCGGCCGGCCGGTGGTCGCCCGCAGGCGCCAGCACCGACGGGGCCACAGTACCGCGGGGGCGTCACCGACGTGTCATCGTTCCGTCGGGCATTGGGCCGTTCCAACGCGGCCCGGCGGGTCGCCTTGGAGACCCTCCCACCCCCGCCTAGCTTTCAGGGGTTGTCCCAGACCCCGTAACGCAGAGATCCAATGCAGCCCCTGATGGAGCGGATCACCGGCGCGCTCGCCGCTGTCCGCAACCCGCGCACCGGCGCCGATGTGATGGCCGCCGAGCAGGTGCGCGATATCGCTACCACCGTTGACGGCAAGGTCCGCCTCACGCTGCTCCTCGCGCCCGAGGACGACGCCACGCTGGTGCGCGACGTCCGTCAGGCCGTCGAGGCGCTGGCCGGCGTGACCGATGTGCGCGTCGATGTCCGCGACCCGGCGCAATCCGAACCCACACCGGCGCGTCAGGCGCCTTCTCCCATGAACCAACCGAAGGCTCCCGCGGCTGGTGGCTTCGGCCGCGCGCTGCCCGTGATGGATGCGGCGCCAGCCAAGGCGCCGCCCAAGGTCCCCGAGCCGGTGCAGTACCCGAACCTCGGCCGCATCATCGCCGTCTCGTCGGGCAAGGGCGGCGTCGGGAAGAGCACCGTCGCCGTGAATCTCGCGGTGGCGCTCGCCAAGGCCGGCAAGCGGGTCGGCATCATGGACGCCGACATCTACGGCCCGAATCTCCCGCTCATGCTGGGCGTCGATGCGGCGCCCGCCGTGCGCGACGAGAAGATCATTCCGCTCGAAGCGTACGGCGTGAAGGTCATCTCGCTCGGCTTCCTCATCGAGAAGGAGCAGCCGGCGATCTGGCGTGGCCCCATCGTGATGAAGATCATCACGCAGTTCCTGCGCGATGTGAACTGGGGGCAGCTCGACTACTTCCTCGTGGACATGCCGCCGGGCACCGGTGACGCGCAGCTGTCGCTCGTGCAGGCCACGCAGGTGCATGGCGCGGTCGTGGTGACGACGCCGCAGCAGGTGGCCGTTGGTGATGCGCTGCGTGGCGTGAAGATGTTCGAGCGCACGGCGGTGCCGGTGCTCGGCATCGTGGAGAACATGTCGTACTTCGAGAACCCCGAGACCGGCAAGCCGATCGCCATCTTCGGGAGCGGCGGCGGTGAGCGCCTCGCCAAGGAGTGCGACTTGCCGCTGCTCGGGCAGGTGCCGCTCGATCCGCGCATTCAGGAGGGGGGGGACACCGGTCGCCCCATCGTGGATGCGCAGCCCGACTCGCGCGCGGCCAAGGCCATCGCGCAGGTCGCGGAACGTGTGATGCAGCGTCTTGACGAACGCTACGGCTGATCACGAACCGCTCGATGCCCCACGCGGCGAACTCGTTGGCGAACCGCTTTCGCTGACGATTCGCCGCGTGGCGCTTCCGGCCGTCATCGCGAACCTGCTGATGACGGCCTTTCACAACATCGACACCTTCTGGATCGGGCGGTCGTTGGGCGCCGAGTCGCTGGCGGCGGTCACGGGGGCCGTGTTCTGGATCTGGCTGGTGATTTCGATCGGCGAGATGGTGTCGATCGGTCTCGATGCCATCGTCGCGCGGCGTCATGGTGAGCGGCGCCCACACGAAGCGGCACATGCGGCGAGCGAGGGGCTCTGGCTGGCACTGGGACTCGGCGCGTGTATCGCGGCCGCGGCGCCCTTCGTGGTGCGCGCACTCTTTGCGCTCGAGGAGACGAGCGCCGGCGTGAGTGCCATCGGGCAGACGTACCTCGGGCTCTACCTGCTGGGGATGCCGCTCGTGTTCGGCTTCTTTGCTGTTGACGCGACCTTCCGCGGCAAGGGCGACACGCGCTCGCCGCTCGTGATCCTCGCGGTGACGACGGTATTGGGGCTCATCCTCGACCCCATACTCATTCGCGGCTTCGGGCCCATCCCGGCGCTTGGGGTGCGCGGCGCGGCACTGGCCACGCTCGTGCCGCGTGCGCTCGCGTGTGTGGTGGGCGTGTGGTGGTTGCATCAGCGCGCAATGATCGCGTGGCGCGCACCGCGCTGGTCGTCGTTGCTGACCATCGCGCGGATCGGCGCGCCGGCGGCAGCCACCGGCGTGGCGTTCAGTGCGATCTACGTCTGGCTGACGCGCATCACCACGCAGTTCGGTACGCCGGCGCTCGCGGCGCTCGGCCTCGGCTTTCGCGTGGAGAGCGTGGTGTACGTCGTGAGCGTCGGAATGGGCGCGGCCACGGCGGCGATCGTGGGGCAGAGCCTTGGCGCCGGTGATGAACGACGCGCCATTCGCGCGGGATGGGCCGGCATGGCCGTGGTGAGCGCAATTGGCGCGGTCATGGCCGCGGTCACCTATGTCTTTCCGACGCAGCTCGCGGGCATCTTTTCCACCGATCCGGCCGTCGTCGCCGAGGCGGCGCATTATCTGCGCATCGCGGCGTTCTCGCAGCTGTTTCTGGGCGCCGAGGTGGTGCTCGAGAGTGCGATGGGTGGCGCGGGGTGGACCTTCGTGCCGATGGTGCTGAGTACGGCACTGACCGCGTTGCGGCTGCCGGTTGGCGCCTGGGCCGCGGCGCGGTGGGGCACGACCGGGTTGTGGTGGACGATTGCCCTGACGGCGGCGGCGCGCGGAATCGTGATGGCCGCGCTCTGGGCGTGGGGCCGCTGGCGTCGGTCGCAGGTCTGACGCACGTTTCGCCCATGACCGCACCGGCGATCACCCTGCTTACCGACTTCGGCACGGCCGACGGCTACGTGGCCGAGCTCAAGGGCGTGCTCGTGTCGCGCGCGCCTCAGGTGCCGCTGATCGATCTGTCGCATGAGATCCCGCCGCAGGATGTGGCGGCGGCGCGGCTCGCGGTGGCGCGTTATTGGCGGCGCTTTCCCGCCGGGACCGTGCATCTCGTCGTGGTCGATCCGGGTGTCGGTACCGGGCGCGCGGCGATCGCCGTCGAAAGTGACGGGCGCTTTCTGGTGGGTCCCGATAACGGGGTGCTCTCACCGGCGCTCTTCACGCTCGATGCGCGCGTGGTCGCCCTGCCGGTTGATGCACAGGCCTCGGCGACGTTTCATGGCCGCGATGTCTTTGCCCCCGTGGCCGCCGAGTTGGCGATGGGCGCGCCGCTCGAGAGCGTGGGGGATCCCTATATGAGCGCGCTGCGATTGCGGACGCCGCAGCCACAGCGGCACGCCGACGGGTCGCTGCACGGCGAAGTGCTCACGATTGATCGTTTCGGCAACGCGATCACGAATCTCGCGGTGCGCGATGGCGGCGTGATCGAGGTGGCGGGGCGACGCGCGCCGATGGTGCGCACGTACGGAGACGCCGAGACGGGGGCGCTGATTGCGCTCGTCGGATCGAACGGCTTTGTCGAACTGGCGATGCGCGAGGGGAACGCCGCGATCGCGCTTGGGCTCACGCGCGGGGCGTCGGTGGTGCTGCGCCCGCGCTGAGCGCGGGGCGTGCAGGGGGGCGCTTAGAGGTCGGCGCCCGAGCCGGTGCCGCTGTTGGTGCTGACCGGCCGACGGGCCGCCACGACGCCTTGGACCGGCGTCGGCGTCTGCCAGCTTGGGGCCGGCGCTTCCATCGTGGTGGTGGTGCTGGCGGCACCCCAGCGAGCGCCCTTGAAGCGCCCGAACTGCACGCTGAGCTTGGCGACGCCAATGCGCGACTTCACCACCGCGCCCAGACCAACCGTGCCGACGGCCCAGGTAAAGGCGACGGCGATCAGGCGGGCGATGCCCCCGGCCAGCGGGATCGGGGCAGCGGCGGCGGTCCCAAACCACACCAGGCTGAGCGCGGCGAGCCCGACGGTCAGGCCGCGGAGCGCCGCGTTGCGCTCGTTCTGGCCCGAGCCGCGCCCGGCCAGCGCTCGGCCGATGACCATGGCCACGGCCAGGATGCCGAGCGTGAACGCCCCGGCATAGGCCAGTGCCCAGGCCAGCGCCACGATGGGGGTGGCCAGCAGGCCGATGATGGTGATGGCGCAGGCGAGCAGAAGGACCGCCAGCAGGGGGGCGGCCAGGAGCTGCCAGAGGATGCCGGCCCAGAAGCTGCCCGACACATCGCGGGCGGCGGTCTTGGCCACGGCGAGCAGTGCCTCTTCGGCGGTCATGAGCACCACGACCCCGATCAGCAGGCCGATGCCGAAAACCCCGGTGATGGCGTAGAGGGTCGTCAGCATGGCATGCCCTCCGTCAGCTCGTGCGGCGCGAGGCCGTGGCGAGCGCCCGGATTCCCACGACGCCCAGGCCGGCCGCGGCCACAAAGCCGCCGAGGGCGAGGGCCATGGTCTCGGGCGTGCTGGCGCGCAGGGCGTCGAGCCCCGGCTGGCCCAGTACGGTGGCCATCAGGTCGCTGCCGGCGGCGACAACCTGTTCGCGGAAGCGCTCGAGGCCGAGCGAGGCGAGGACCAGCCCCATGTCGGCGCGGGCCACCGCCCAGGTGGCGGCCGCAGTCCCCAGGCCGGCGGTCAATGCGGCACCGATGCCCGCGGCCACGCGCGCGGGGCGTGACGCCGGGACGTAGCTCTCGACGGCGCGGGTCGCGGCCGCGTGCCAGGGCTCAAACACCTGCACCTGACTCATGACCCGGTCGGCGAAGCCCGCCGAGGGGGCAAAGTCGGGGAGCGTGTCCAGCGCCAGCATGAGCTCCCGGGCGCTCTCCAGCTCGGTCTGGCACTCCAAACACGAACGGACGTGAGCCCTGAGGGGCGCCACGCCGAAGCCTTCCTCGCCATCGAGGAGGAGCTCGATTTCGTCCGGTCTGAGGTGTCTATCCTGCATGATGGGGAGCCTCCATGGTGGCACTACGCAGCGGCTGTGGGCGGTGTTTCAGGGGATTTGGTGAGCGTTTCATCATTCGCGGAGGGGCTCCAGCGCCTTCCGCAGCTCGTGCCGGGCCCGGTGGATGTACGTCTTCACCGTGCCCAGCGGCAAGTCGAGGGTGGCCGCGATTTCCTCGTAGGCTCGCCCTTCCACATGACGCAGCATGATGCACGCCCGATACTCGGGGCGGAGCTTGGCAATGGCCTTTTCGATGGCCGACCCCAGCTCGCGCGATTCGAGCTCCTCGAGGGCGTTCTCCTGGTCGGCTTCGAGGTCGATGCTGCTGGCCTCGACCTCGGACGCCGTGGCCGCGTGCGGGCTGCCGTCGATGGAGATCGTGTCGAGCCGCCGCCGACGGAGATGATCGATGGCGACGTTATTGGCGATCTTGAACAGTCAGCTCGAGAACTTGAACTCGGGGCTGTACTTGTCGATGTGGTTCAGGACCTTGATGAAGGCATCCTGCGCGAGGTCTTCCGACGTCTCGCGGTCGCGCACCATGCGGTAGATGAGCGAGAACACCGGCCGCTCGTAGCGACGCACGAGCTCACGAAACGCGAGCTCGCGCCCCTGCTGGGCGAGGCGGACAACATCGGCATCGGGAAGGGTTCCCAGCTCGTCGAGAGTCGGCATGCGCTGGGGCAAAGCTAGCGGCGTGGACAGGGGCAAACCAGCCAGACGGCCCGAGTTCCGGACTGATCGGGGTTCGGGATTCGCCTTGCTCGCCGTCACCCATTCCGGTGATCTTTGAGGATGCCAAGCACCATCGACGCCCCGGGGGCGACGACGCCCGAGCGCTCCGGCGCGGGTCCCGACGCGCTCGCCGTCGCGGCCCAGGCGGCCGACGGGACGGGCAAGCGCGAGTACGTGCAGCAGATGTTCTCGGACATCGCGCCGCGCTATGACCTGCTCAACCATGTGCTGTCGATGAACATCGACAAGCGCTGGCGGAAGAAGGCGCTCGCGGCCCTCGGCTGGACGGCGCGGCCGGCCGGTACCTATCTCGACCTGTGCGCCGGCACGCTCGACGTGGGCGCGACGCTCGTGCGGCAACGCGGCTTTACGGGGTTCGTGGCCGGCGCCGATTTCGCCGTGCCCATGCTGCAGCACGGGGCCGGCAAGGCGCCGCGGGCGGTGCTCGCCCCGGTGGGCGCCGACGCGCTCGCGCTGCCGTTTGGGAACGCGACGCTCGATGGGGCCATTGTGGCTTTCGGCATCCGCAATGTGGCTGATCTCGACGCCGGGCTGCGCGAGGTGCGGCGTGTGCTCACGCCGGGCGCGCGTTTCGTCATCCTCGAGTTCTCGACGCCACGGTTCGCCATCGTGCGGGCGCTCTATCACGCGTACTTCCACAACGTCCTGCCCCTGATCGGTCGCCTCGTGAGCGGTCATGGCTCGGCGTACACCTATCTGCCGCTCTCCGTGGCCAAGTTCCCCACGGAGGAGGCGCTCGCCGATCGGCTGCGCCAGGCAGGCTTCCGCACCGTGCAGTGGCAGCGCCTCACCTTCGGGATCGCGGCGATTCACGTCGCGACCGTCTAGCGGCAGCGTCGCGCGCGGTTACTCAGCAATGGCTCTCGATACTCTTTCGGATTTTCTCGCCGCCGTCGAACGGATCGGCGAACTCCATCGCATCACGCAGCCGGTCAAGGTGCATCTCGAACTCACCGAGATCGCCGATCGGGTGTCCAAGATGCCGGGCGGCGGCAAGGCGCTGCTCTTCGAGAAGCCGGTGCTCCGTGACGGCTCCATCTCGCCGTACCCGGTCGCCATCAACATCTTCGGCTCGATGCGCCGCATGGCGCTCGCCCTTGGTGTCGAGAAGCTCGATGAGATCGGCGACCGTATCACGCAGCTGATGGACCTCAAGGTCCCCGACGGATTCGTCGGCAAGCTGTCGCTGCTGCCGCGCCTGCTCGAGATCTCCAAGTTCCCGCCGCGCACGAAAGGCGGCACGCCCGCCTGTCAGGAAATCGTCTGGCGTGGCGACGAGATCGATCTCGACCGCATCCCCGTGCTGCACTGCTGGCCGGAAGACGGCGGGCCGTACATCACCATGACGGCCGTGATCTCCAAGGACCCGGCGCGCGGTATTCGCAACGTGGGCATGTACCGCGTGCAGCAGCTCGACAAGAAGCACGTGGCCATGCACTGGCAGCGCCACAAGACGGGCGCCGAGCATCTGCGGCAGATGGCCGAGCGGGGCGAGAAGATGCCGGTGTGCATCGTCGTCGGGTCGGACCCGGCGAGCATGTACTCGGCGAGCGCGCCGCTGCCGCCGAACATCGACGAGTTCCTGTTCGCCGGTTTCCTCCGGCGTGAGCCGGTGCGGTTGGCGAAGGCGGTCACGAACGATCTCGAAGTCCCGGCCGACGCCGAGTTCGTGATCGAAGGCTACATCGATCCCGCCGAAGCGCTCATCGTGGAAGGCCCGTTTGGCGATCACACGGGGTTCTACTCCGAGGCCGATCTCTATCCCAAGGTGCACGTCACAGCGGTGACGATGCGCAAGAATGCGGTGTACGCCACAACCATCGTGGGGCGCCCGCCGATGGAAGACTTCTACCTCGGCCATGCTACCGAGCGGATCTTCCTGCCGCTGCTCAAGCTCACCACGCCGGAGATTGTGGACTACCACATGCCGGCCGAGGGTGGGTTCCACAACCTCGTGTTCGTGAGCATCGACAAGAAGTACCCGGGCCACGCCGACAAGGTGATGCACGCCTTGTGGGGGCAGGGGCTCATGTCGCTCGCCAAGGTGCTGGTGGTGGTCGACAAGGAGATCAATGTGCGCAACCCGGTGGAGGCGTGGTGGGTGGCGCTCAACAACATGGACCCGCAGCGCGACGTGCGCTTCACCATGGGGCCGGTGGATGTGCTCGACCATGCCAGTCGCGCGTTCACGTACGGCAGCAAGATGGGGATCGACGCGACGCGGAAGTGGCCGGAGGAAGGCTTCACCCGCGCGTGGCCCAAGGTGATCGAGATGGATGAGGCCACCAAGCGCGCGGTTGACGCCAAGTGGGCGAGCCTCGGGTTGCCGCCGGTGCCGCAGTGGTGAGTCCGACGCCGCGCGGGTCCTACACGCCCCCCAAGGGCGCGGTGGATGGGCAGCTGGTGAGCGGCGATTCGCTCCCGGTGCGGCTGGCGAACTTCGTCAAGCTGCCGCACACGGTGTTCGCGATGCCGTTCACCCTGGTGGGGGTGCTCTTTGCGAGTGTCACGTCGCCGGTGACGCCGGCGCTGGTCGGGTGGGTGCTGCTCGCCTTCACCAGCGCACGCTTTGCCGCGATGGCGTTCAACCGGCTCGTGGATCGCGATGTCGATGCCAAGAACCCGCGCACCGCGATGCGCGAGATCCCGCGCGGCGCGCTGACGCTCGGTCAGGCGCGTGCCAGCATTCTGGTCACGAGCGCGCTGTTCCTGCTCGCGTCGTACATGATCAACCCGCTGTGCTTTGCGCTGTCGCCGGTCGCGCTGTTCTGGGTGCTGGGGTACAGCTACACCAAGCGTTTCACCCGCTGGTCGCACCTGTGGCTGGGGCTCGGGCTGGCGATTGCCCCGGTGGGTGGGTATCTCGCGGTCGCGGGGCACTGGAGCCAGCCGTGGTGGCTGCTCTGCGTGCTGGCGTTGGCCGTCGCCAGCTGGAGCGGTGGTTTTGACATGATCTATGCGCTGCAGGACGCCGAGTTCGACCGGCAGCACGGGCTGCACAGTGTGCCGAGCACGTTCGGCGTGCCGCGCGCCATCACGATTGCCCGTGCGCACCATGTGCTGTCGGTGCTCTGCTTCTCGGCGGTGATTGCCGCGCAGCCCATGGGTGAGGTGACGCCGTTGGTGAACGGGGTGCTGTGGGCGGCGGTGGCAGCGGTGGCCGTCCTGCTGCTCTGGGAGCATCGCCTGGTGAAGGCCGACGACCTGTCCAAGGTGGACGCGGCGTTCTTCACGATGAACGGCGTGATCTCGATGGTCTTTCTGGCTGCCGTGCTTGGCGCGCGGCTGCTCCTCGGAGGGGGCACCCCGTGAGTGCGACGACGCGCTATCCGGTCGTGGTGGCGATTACCGGGGCCTCGGGGGCGCCGTATGCCGTGCGCCTGCTGCAGGCGCTGGTGGAGCTGCAGGTCCCCACCTGGCTGATCGTGTCGAGCCATGGGTGGCGCCTGCTGCGGACCGAGAGCCGGATTGCGAACCTCGACGAGCTCAAGGCGCATGTCGGCGCCGAGGCGTGGGATCGGTGCGTCACCGTCTTCGACGACAACGACCGCGGGGCGAAGCCGGCGAGCGGGTCGGCGCGCAGCAGCGGGATGGTGGTGTGCCCGTGCTCCATGGGGACCGTCAGTGCGATCGCGCACGGCACCTCGCGCTCACTGGTCGAGCGGGCGGCGGACGTGGCGCTCAAGGAGCGGCGACCCCTGATCGTTGTGCCACGTGAAACACCGCTGTCGCTGATCCATCTGGAGAACCTGACGCAGATCACGCGCGCGGGCGCCACGGTGATTCCGGCCGCGCCCGGGTTCTACCATCAGCCCACGCGCATCGAAGATTTGGTGGACTTCATCGTCGCGCGGGTGCTCGATCATCTCGGGCTCGATCACACCGTCGGGCACCGCTGGGGCGAGGACACCCCCACGGAGTAGCATGGCCGCGCACATTCCTGCGCTGTCATGTATCCCGCGAGGGCGCCGGGCCGTCTGACAGGCGGACCATCCCGCCCCGCCTCATGCTCGATCTCGCTCTCCTCGAACATCAGATTGCCCGTCAGCGCCGCCGGAAGTGGGTCAACGGCGCGGTGATGTTTGCGATCGTGTGCGTCCTCGCCTTTCTGGTGATGGACGTCGCGGTGCGCGTGCTGGGCGTGCCGCGCAGTCAACGGATGATGGTGGCCTTCCTCGCGGCGCCGCCGTTGGCGGCCTTTGTGGTGGTGTTCATCTGGACCGTGCTTTCCGGGACGGAGACGGTGGCGCATTCGCTGCTGCATCCGCCGTCGGGTGGGCCGGTGACGATCCCGACATCAGGCGCCGAGGCCCTCTTCACGCAGGGCGATATCGAGGGCTCCATGGCGGCCTTCGACGCGCTTCGTGACCAGCACGGGGCGACGCCAGAGTTGTTGCGCCGAGAGGCGGACCTGCATCTGGGGCGCGACGGTCGCCCCGAGCGCGCCCGCGAGTTGCTGATCCGCCTGCGCCAGACGCCGGGCGTGTCGCGGGGGGACGAACTCTTCGCCACCCAGCGCCTCATCGATCTCTACTTTGGGGCGCTGCGCGATGAACCACGCGCGTTGAGCGAGATGCGCCGCCTGGTGGAGCGCTTTCCCGGCACGCGCGACGCGGAAGGCGCGCGTGCCGAGTTGGAGCGGCGGCGGCAGCGCTGACGCCGACTACCGCTGGCGAACCATGGCGCCGGGGCGGCCCACGTACAGCGTGCCGCCGTAGCCCGCCACGACGCCCAAGCCATTCACCATCCCGAAGGCAGCGTAGGGGACAAACGTCGTGGGCTGCGACGGGAAGATCTCCTGCGTGAACCAGGTCGTGCCGTTGAAGCGGAGCAACCGACCGCTGCTCGTCACGACGTAGACATCACTGGCCGAGAGGGCGGCAACGGTGCGAAGCGTCCCCGCACCGACCAGCGCTCCCGAGGCGGGCATCAGGGTCCACGCGGTGCCGTCCCACCGGTAGGCGTTGGGGCCGGAGACCGCGAACGCGAGCGCCGGCGACAAAACGCGCAACCCGGTGAAGGCGATAGACGTGGGCGGCGTGGTCATGCGTGTCCAGGTGGTGCCATCCCACCGGTAGATGGCGCCGCTCCCACTGGTGATGCCGGACGCCATGGCAAACGTGGGCGACACGCCATCAATGCGGCTTGGCAGAAAGCCGGTCAGCGTCGGTGACGCCTGCCAGGAGGTGCCGTTGAAGACGAAGCGTTCGCTGACTGAAAAACCGAGCGCGAAGCTGCTCGAGGCGGCCCAGAGCGCCCACGGTGACGAGGAGAGTGCGTCAAAGCTCCAGGAGCCGCCCTGTTTTCGCCAGACGCCGCTGGGCGATCCTGCTTCGGATGTGAGCACCAGGCCATCGGCGGTGGCGGTGATCGTCTGGAGCACCCCGAAGGTCGACACGGTGAGATCGCGTGTCCACGTCGTGCCGTTGAAGCGAAGCACCTGCCCGTGGCCGCCGGTTGCATACGCAAGAGAACTGCTCACCACGGCGACATCGAGGAGCTCCGGCGAGGAGGACTCAAGTTCCCACGTGCTGCCCGTCCAACGGCCGATCCCGCCGTCGGCACCGAGCGCACGCAGGGTACCGGTTGCTCCACACGACGGCGTAATCACATAACTGCCGCGGGTGGCCACGCCGTAGTCGCCAATCACTGTCCACGCGTTGCCATCGAGTCGCAGCATGCGGCCATCGAAGGTCGTACCTGCGTAGAGATTGGGGCCGCAGGTTTGCAGGCGCGTGACGAAGGTGCCGCCCGCGCCCGCTCGCGTGGTCGGCATGGTGACCGATATCCACGCGCTGCCATTCCATCGCGCTGAGGTGAAGTTGCTGCTGATCACCACCACGTCGCTGCCGGCGTACGCCGCGGCCGCGAGCGTGCCGGTCACCGGCGGGGCCGGAATGGTGGACCAGCTGGATCCGTTCCACTGCGCGAGTCCGGTGCTGCCGTTTCCGCTTACCAGGATGTTGTTGTTCACGCCGCTCACGTCGATGGAGAGGAGCGACGTCATGCCCGGTGGATCCACGATGCGGGTCCACGTGGTGCCGTTGAACACCAGCACGCCGCGCGCCGGTGCCGATGTGCCACTGTTCGCCACGAGCGCGGCGACGCCCGTCGAGCCCATGGACATCAGGCGAAACACCGCACCGATGGGCGGCGTGGCCATGGCCACAAATCCGGGGTTCGGCGTGGCAAAGGTGGTGAACTGGGCGATCTGGCCGTTGGCACTGCCAACGAACGTGCGCCCCGGAATGCCGGTGACCGCGGTCAGTGAACCAAAGGGTGCGAGCACGCTTGGCGTCCACGCGGTGCCGTCCCAGCGCAGCATGGTGCCGTCGGCCGCCTCGGTCGAGAAGACGGCGAATCCGTCGGATGGGCTCGCGATGTATGCATCGCGAATCTCAATCGTGGGGGCCAGCGAGAAGGGGGCCAATGGGGTGCGGCTCCACGCGTTGATGACCTGCGGGCCACTGACGGTGACAGTGGACGCGGCCGACACGGTGGGAACGAGCACACTGGTCGCGCGGATCGTCGCGCCGCCCGGCGCAACGGCGGTCACCACGCCGCTGGCGTTCACCGTGGCCACCGCGGCGTCACTCGTGCTCCACGTGAGCTGCGTGTTCGCCCCGGGGTCGGCATCAACCGTGGGCACGATCTGCTGGGTCGTTGCGGTGGTCAGCGTTGCCGCTGTAGGGGACAGCGTGATCCCCCGCACGGTGGGCGTCGTCACCGTGACCGTGGTCGTGCCGCTCACCGTGGGGTTCGCCGCACTGGTCGCGCGAATGACGCTCGTGCCGGCGCTGACGGCCGTTACCAGGCCGGTGCTGCTGACCGTCGCGACGGCTGGTGTGGCCGAGACCCACGTCACGGCCGTAGAGGTGCCGGCATCGACGTCGAGCGTGGCGGCAAGTTGTCGGGTGGCCGCGATCAGCAGCGACGGATTCGCCGGCGTCACGGTCACGCTGCGTACCACCGGATAGGCGACGGCCACACTCACCGTCGCCGAGGCCGCGCTGTTCACCGCCGACGTGACGGTGAGGGTCGCGCTGCCGGGAGCGACGCCGGTGATCAGCCCGGTGGAATCCACCGTCGCCACGGTTGGCGCGCTACTGCTCCAGAGCACTCGTTGGCTCGCCTCCGCGTCGGCAGTCACGGTCGCGGTGACCGCGGTCGTTGCGCCGACGAGGAGAGAGGCGGTGGTGCGTGACACCGACAGACTCCGCACGAGTGGCGTGACGCTCACCGTGGCACTCGCGCTCACGCCACCGACCGACGCCGTCACCACCGTACTGCCGCCGCCAACGGCCGTGATGGTCGCACTGCTTCCGGCGCCGCTTACCGTGGCGACCGCCGCGTTGTCGGTACGCCAGCTGATCGCGCCGGTGGAGGTAACAGGCTGTAGCGTGGCGCTCACGGTCGCCGAGGCGCCCACGCCCTGCAGGGGTACGCTGGTTGTGCTGAGCAGGACGCCCGTGATGGCCGGGGGGGCGACGGAGTCGGCGCCGCCGCTGCCGCAGGCGGTGGGCATGAGCGGCAGGAGCAGCGCCGCGCCGAGTGACGCGAAGCGACGGAGCGGGCTCGAGGCGCGGGCGGAGGCGGAAAGGAGAGGCATAGACGTCACGCGCAGTTCGCGCGTGAACTCCCTCATGCCAGTCGAGAACGGCTACTTTGGGGTATGCCGAACAAGACTGCCACGATCATTGGACTGATTTCCGACACGCACGGCCTGGTGCGCCCCGAAGTGTTTCAGGCGCTGGAGGGGGTCTCGCAGATTCTGCACGCCGGTGACGTGGGGCCGGCCAGCGTGCTCGCGGAGCTGGGGGCGATTGCCCCGATTCGCGCCGTGTGGGGGAACACCGACGCGCCCGGGCGTCCGGATCTGGTGGAGCGCATCGAGGATGTCATCGACGGCGTGCGCATCGTGGTGACGCATGGGCACGAGCTGGGAAGCCCGACCCCGCCCAAACTGGTGGGGGCGTATCCCAATGCCGACGTCATCGTGTATGGGCACACCCATCAGCAGCTGGTGACCAAGGCGGCGCGCCGCGTGGTGGTGAACCCCGGTGCGGCGGGACCGCGGCGCTTCAAGCTGCAGCCGTGCGTGGCGAAGCTCTACATCTGGAAGGGGCAGGCGGACGTGGAGCTCATTCCCCTGGGTCTTCCGGACGAGCTGCCCGAGCCGCCGACGGCATAAGCGCCTGCTCGCGCAGGTGCACCGAGAGGGCCTCGAGGGCACCGACGACCGTGTCGGCGCGCAGCGCCACCGACGGATTGGCGCGGAACCACTGCTCCAGCATGAGCAACTCGTCGAATTGCTCGACCATCGCGCCGCTTGGTTCTTGTACGCCACGATGCTCCAGCGCCTGCAGCGCGGCGACGGAGTCGGGATCGAGGCAGCGCGCTTCGCCCACCACGCGGCCATGGCGGACCAAGTAGAGCCGATCATCACCGTCGCGCCCGGGGACGGCATACGCGAAGGACGGCCGCGCCAGCGCCTCACGTACGCGCGCCAGCTGCCCATCGAGTTCCTGTAGCGCCGTCAGGCGGTCGCGCAGCCATCCGGCGCGCTCGAAGCTCAGCGCCGCGCTCGCGGCGGCCATCTCGCGCACGAGGTACTGATGCGGCGTATCGTCGCGCCCTTCGAGCACGGAACGGGCGCGCGTGAGCTGCGCACGGTACTCGTACTCGGAGGCGGCGCCCACGCACGGACCGAGACAGCGGCGCGTTTCATAGCGATGACAGCCCGGCGTACGCTGCAGGGCGGGGTCGTGCTCGTCGAACAGCTCGGCCACGTCGCTGGTGTGCATCGGCACGCGATCCGAACAGTCGCGCAGGCCCAGCGCGTCGTTCAGCACGCGTAGCGCGTCCACCAGCGGGCGCCGTGAGGCAAACGGCCCGATCATCTGGGCGATGTCGCGTGAGCGCGCGGCCGCGCTGGCTCGCTGAATACGCAATCGCGGCGCGGGCCCCTTGGCGATGGTGATCACCCACCACCGGTCGAGTGGACGCGCAGATCGCACGTTGTACTTGGGGAGGTGCGCGCGAATCAGCCGGACTTCGCGCAGCAGTGCGGCGAACTCGCTCGGCAGCGGCTCCCACTCGATGCGCACGGTTTCGCGCAGCAGGCGCGCGTGGCGATGCGCGGGCCACGGCAACCGGAAGTACGAGAGGAGCCGGGTGCGCACCTGCGTGCTCTTGCCCACATAGAGCACTTCCCCGTGCGCGCCGCGCATGAGATAGACACCGGGCACATTGCGGGCGGTGGCCCGGACCTGCTCCCGCAGCCGCGCAACGTCGGCCTCGGCGCTCCCGACCGCGAGGTCGAGCTGGGTGGCGAGCGGCGCAGTGGCCGCGCGACGACGGGGGCGACCCGCCGCGGGTGGCTTAGAACTGACAGCCGGGGCAGAAGACGGTACTGCGCCCGTCCACGGCATGCGTCCCGACCAGGGTCCGCCCGCATCGCTTACAGGGGAGGCCGGCACGACCGTAGGCCGCCAGCTGCTCCACGAAAGCCCCGCGCTCGCCTCGGGCATCACGATAATCCCGGAAGCTCGTGCCGCGGGCCGCAATGCTCTCGGCCAGCACGGCCTGCAGCTCCCGCCGCAGAGCCGCCCATTCGGCGGTGCGGAGCGTTTGGGCTGCCCGCGAGGGATCGATCTCGGCGCGCCACAGAGCCTCGTTCGCGTAGATGTTGCCGACACCAGCCAGTCGCTTCTGGTCCATCAGGGCAATCTTGATGGCCTGGCGCGATGACCGAAGAGAGCCCGAAAATGCAGCATCGGTGAGCTCCGGGTCAAGAGGCTCCGCACCAAGTGCGCCGGAATACTCGGCAAATCGCGTCGGCGACATCAGCGCCACGGTCCCCAGGCGGCGAACATCCCGATAGTGCAGCCGCCGCCCGTCGGCGAGGGTCAGCGAGACGCATCGGTAGGCCAGCTCCTCCGCCGGGAGCGGCTCGGCTTCGACCACGAGGCCGCCGGTGAAGCGCGGCTGGACCACGAGGTGGCGGTCGGCGGGCGCGTCGGCGAGGGCATCGGGGGCACTGAGATCGAGCACGATGAGCTTGGCGCGTCGCCAGACCCGGGCAATCGCGGTGCTCATGAGGGCGGCCGGCAACTCACTCGGCTCCACATCGCGCACCACGTCGGGGCGTGTGACCTCCACGTCTACCACGCGCGCGCCCACGACCATCGCGTGCAGATCGCGCGCGATGGTTTCTGTTTCGGGCAGCTCAGGCACGCCGTGCTGCTTCGCGCCAGCCGATGTCGCGCCGGTAGATCGCGCCCTCGAAGCCCACGCGCGCCGCCGCGTCGCGGCTCGCCTGCTGCGCGGCGGCGAAGGTGTCGGCGAGCGCCGTCACGGCCACGACGCGCCCGCCACTGGTGCAGAGGGTGCCCTGCGCATCCCGCGTCGTGCCGGCGTGGAAGACGCGAATGCGGTCGCTGAAGCTCGGCAGTTCGATGGGGAAGCCGGTGCGTGGCGCATCCGGGTAGCCGCTCGATGCCACGACCGTGGTGACCGACGCGCCCGCGCGCCACGTGAACGGCGCCATGCTGCCGATCCGCGCGCCACGGGCCACGGCGAGCATCGGATCGAGCAGGCTGCTGGTGAGCATCGGCAGAATCGCCTGCGTCTCCGGATCACCGAAGCGGCAGTTGAACTCCACGACCTTGGGGCCGTCGGGGGTGAGCATGAGCCCCGCGTAGAGCAGGCCGGTGAACGGCGTGCCGCGCTTGCGCAGGGCGTGCAGTGTGGGCAGGAAGATCGACTCGGTAACCTGATCCACGAGCGCCGGCGTGGAGAAACTCACGGGCGTGTAGGCGCCCATGCCGCCGGTGTTCGGGCCGTCATCCCCGTCGAGCAGGCGCTTGTGGTCCTGGGCGCCGATCATCGGGAGCACGTCGGTGCCGTCGGCGATGGCGAACAACGACAGCTCCTCGCCGGTCATGAACTGCTCGACGAGGCACTCGTTGCCGGCCTCGCCGAAGACCTTGTCGCCGAGAATGCGATCGATCGCGTCGAACGCCTCGCGTTCACTGTGGCAGACGATGACGCCCTTGCCGGCGGCGAGCCCGCTGGCCTTGATCACCACCGGCGCGCCGAAGCGTGCCTTGACCGCGGCCTTTGCCTCGTCGGCGTCGCGATGCGTTTCGGCGTGCGCGGTGGGGATGCCGGCCGCCATCATCAACGCCTTGGTGCCGGCCTTGCTCGTCTCAACCGTCGCCGCGCCCATGGTGGGGCCGAAGGCGGGAATGCGGCGCTGCTGCAGCGCATCCACGACCCCCGCGGCCAGTGGCGCCTCGGGACCCACGACCACGAGGTCCACCGCTTCCTGCTCGGCGAGCGCACACACCGCCGCCGGATTGTTCGCATCGACCTTCACGAGGCGCGCGAGGTCGGCGATGCCGGGATTCCCGGGGGCCGCGATGATCTCAACGGGCGTGTTCTCGCGCGACAGCGTGTCGGCGAGGGCATGTTCGCGGCCACCGGAGCCGAGGAGCAGGATCTTCATGCGTCAAAACTAAGGGGACCTGCGGGCGACAACAGCGGGGGCCCTGCGGGCGACAACAGGGACAAGAACGGGACAACTCACGAAGGTCGGCGCGTGGCGCGAATCCTCGTGAGTTGTCCCGTTCCTCGTTAGTTGTTGCGGCCCAATGCCTCCCGTTATTCGCCCGGAGCCGGACCAGCTGGCGGTGGCGGCGGCGGAGCTGGGGGCGGTGCCGGCGGCTCCGCTCCCCCCATCGCACTGGCCGCTCGGAACGCATCACGGAACGCATCAGCCGCCCGCCCGATCACATCGCCCACGGTGTCGGCGGCGGCGCGCGCCTTCTCCGCGTAGTAATCGGTCGCATCACGCAGATCGTCGCGATACGGCCGCTCGGCTTCGGAGCCCCGGCGGATGTAGGCGCCGCCCACGATCTCGGCGTACGCGCCCGTCTGCTGCCACCGCCGCAGTTCCCCCGCGCGCACCGTGTGGAACGGATGCTCGCGCAGCGCGGTGTTGAGCGCCCGCAGGACGCTGTCCCACGCGGTGCCACCGAGTTCATACTCCGCGGCCTGCGTGAGATACGCGTCGAGGTCGATGGTGTCGCCCTCGGCACGGCCACCGGCGAGCTTGAGGAACGTCATCAGGCTGGCGCGCGGATCCTGCGTGCCGAGCATGCCGGCGCGGTCGGCGCTGAGTTCGCTCTTGCGATACCACTCGAGCAGCGCGAGCTGGAAGGGCAGCAGCGCGATCGACGCGAGCAAGGGCAGCGCACTCATGCCGAAGAAGAGCACGATGAGCGCGATCGTGCGGTAAGTCGTGCGCCCGGTCATAATGTGTCCGAGCTGCTGCGCCAGAATGAACTTCTGTTCCTCAGGCTCCAGCAGTTCGAGCGTACCGGAGCTGATCACGATGAACGGCTGGTCGAACCCCACCGCGCCGGCATTCGCGATCGGCGTCTGCGTTACGTAGAGCTGCGGTACCGCCTGGCCGGCGTTCGGCCAGTCGAGCGTCTGCAGCACCTCTTGATACAGGGCGAAGAGCCGGGGCCGTTGCGTGGGGCCCACGAGCACGGCGTCGCCAAGGAACAGGTTGCGAACGCCGCGCTCGCCGAACACGCTGGCAATCTTGCGCACCACCTCGTCGAATCCCGGAAGCGCCCGGAGCGTGCGCAGTGCGGCACGATCAGCCGGATGCTCCCAGGAGACGGGGGAGATCTGGATCAGTGGAGTGGCCATCATCGCAGGGGTTAAGGGCTTCGGCCGAAGTCTGTGGACCCTACGAAGGGCGCCCCGGTTTGTTGCAGTGGCGTTTCGTGGGGGCTACAGCCCCACCAGCGCCCGCTCGAGGTCCTCAATCAGGTCCTCGGCGTCCTCAATGCCACAGCTGAGGCGCACCATGCCGTCGGTGAGCCCCATGGCCTGCTTCACATCGGCCGGAACCGACCCGTGCGTCATCGTAAACGGATGGTTCGTCAAGCTTTCGACACCGCCCAGCGACTCCGCCAGCGAGAACACCTCGACCCGCTCCAGGAACCGGCGGGCGTTGTCCTGCGTGCCAAGGTCGAGGGTCATCATCCCGCCAAAGCCCGACATCTGCTGCTTGGCGAGCTCGTGGTGCGGATGGTGGGGCAGGCCGGGGTAGATCACGCGGTCCGCGCCGAGGCGGTCGAGCAGATACTGGGCAATGGCGCGGCCGTTGGCGTCGTGCTGCTTCATGCGCAGCGGAAGCGTCTTGGTCCCCCGAAGGGCCAGCCAGGCATCGAAGGGGCCGGGGACGGCGCCCGCGGCGTTCAGGATGAACTGGAGCCGGTCGGCCAGGTCATCCTCAAGAACGACCGCCAATCCGCCGATCATATCAGAGTGACCATTGATGTACTTGGTGGTCGAGTGCCACACGATGTCGGCCCCCAGCTCCAGGGGACGCTGGAAGACCGGTGTCGCGAAGGTGTTGTCCACGACCAGCAGGGCCCCGTGCCGCTTGGCGATGTCGCCCATGGCCCGGAGGTCAGTGAGTCGCATCAGCGGGTTGGTGGGGGTCTCCACGAGGAGCGCCCGTGTCGCCGCCGTCATGGCGTCGGCGACCCGCTGCGGTTCACTGGAATCCACGTAGGTGAAGGACAGTCCCATATGTCGCAAGATTCGATCGAACAGCCGGAACGTCCCGCCGTACACGTTCTCGCCGACCACGATGTGGTCCCCGGCCTTGAAGAGCTTCATGATCGAATCCAGGCAGCCCATGCCGCTGCCAAACGCGAAGCCATGACGGCCGCCCTCGAGCGTGGCGACATTGCGCTCGAGCGCCTGACGCGTGGGGTTCTTGCCGCGGGCGTACTCGTAGCCCTTGTTGACGCCGATGCTCTCCTGCACGTAGGTGGACGTGAGGTAGAGGGGCGTCATGATGGCGCCGGAGACGGGATCGGGGCGCTGGCCGGCGTGGATGGCGCGGGTGGCCATGCCACCGGCGAGGTCTTCGTCAAAGATGCGCGTCATGGGCTTCGAATCATCCGTGGGGAGTTGGAGCGGGAAGCTACCGCGACGCGCCGTTGCGGGCGAGCGGTGCACCGGCCGTTGCTCCGGATGCGCACGCGCCCGGTCCCCCGCGCGGCCTCCTTCGTGCCCATGGCCTGGGCCAGCCCACCGACGGATCCGACGCCGGCGGCCTGATGCGACCGCGTGATCATGTGCTCGAGGATCGCCGGTGCCTCATTGTGGACGACGAAGCGGCGCTGCGGCGGGTGCTCGCTCGCCTGATGCGGGCTGAAGGGTACAGCTGCATCGAAGCGGAGTCGGCGGAGGCCGCGGTCGCCTTGCAGGAGCAGGCGCCGGTGCCGCTCATCCTGACGGACTACCACATGCCCGGGATGGGCGGCGCGGCGTTGCTGGCGACGGTGCGTGAACGGTGGCCCATGACCGCCGTGGTCATGGTCACCGCCGTCTCGGACGTGCAGACCGCCGTTCGCTGTCTCGATGCCGGCGCCCTGGATTACGTCACGAAGCCCTTCACGACGGACGAAGTCCGCGCGCGTGTCCATCAGGCGGTGGAGAAGCGGCGACTGCTGATCGAAAATGAGGCGTATCGCGAGCACCTCGAAGAGCGCGTTGCGGAGCAGACCCACCGGTACGAACAGCTCTTCCTGGCGGCGCTGCGCTCGCTCGCCGAAGCCCTCGAAGTCAAGGACGCCTACACGTGGGGGCACTCCACGCGGGTGTCGCAGTACGCCATGGCGATCGCCCGCGAACTGGCCACCGAGCGTCCAATGAGCGCCGCGCTGCTGGAGCAGCTCGAGCTCGGCAGCCGGTTGCACGACATCGGCAAGATCGGTGTCCGCGAAGCCGTGTTGAACAAGCCGGGGCCGCTCACTGATGCGGAGTACGCACACATCATGGAGCACCCCGTCATCGGCTGGCGCCTGCTCGCGCCGCTGCTTACTGAGATGCCGCATGCGCTCGCGGTGGTACGGTCGCATCACGAGCGCGTCGACGGCGCCGGGGTCCCCGATCACCTGTGCGGCGACGACATCCCCCTCGTCGCCCGTATCACGGCGGTCGCAGACTCGTTCGATGCCATGACCAGCGGCCGCCCCTATCGCGAGGGCATGTCGGTGGGCGACGCGCTCGCTGAGCTGGAGCGCTGTGCCGGGACGCAGTTCGACTCGGCCTGCGTTGCCACCTTTCGCCGCGTGATGGAGCAGCGGAAGGTGCCGTGGCCCGATCGCTCGGTGCAGCGCGCCCGGCACCTGGCGATCGCCTGAGCGTCGGGCCCGCCGGATCAGCTAGCCGGGCGCGTCGCCAAGCGTGACGCGCCCGCCCTGCAGCAGGATGCCCAGCTGGTGCACCAGCCCCGCGAGTGCCCAGTGGGGCGCCGCCGCCATCCAGTGCACCGGCGTAAGCCCCTGGACGGCCGCGTGGGCGCGCGCGGCGGCGAGCACGGCGCGGTGGGTGTGCCACGCGCCATCCGCCCACACGAAGGGCTCCTCGAGCCCTTCCGTGGCGGTGTCCCCGACCAGCTCAAGTCCGAAATGCGAGCCGAGGTCGATGCCACGGGCCTCGCCATCGGCGACGACCACCGCCTCGGCCGGTGCCCGATCGAGCCACACCTGCACGAGCCCCGGGGGGAGATCAGGACCCCAGCGCCGGGCCAGTGGCTCGGTCGTGAAGAGCGCCCGAACACCATGCTGAGTCAGCGCTCGGGCGACCGCCGCACCGCTCTCGGCCGGATCGAGCAGCAGGGCGCCCCGGCCGTCGCTCGCGGCCAGCGCGGTCAGCCAGGGCCCGCCAGCGGGGAGCGCGACCGCCGAGACCGTCGTCCCGAGCGCCCGCACGAGGACCGCCGACCGCCGGAGGAGGGTATGTCCGGCCGCCACGAGGGCGCCGGTGTCCTGGTCGGCGTAGCGCCCGCCGGCTGCGGCGACGGCGAGGGTGACCAGCGCGAGGGGATCAGCCATGGACGGAGGGTAGTCCGGCAAACGGAACGATGCCACCGCTGTAACGTGAAGGCACCGAAATCGTCTGTTTCGGGGCAGAAACCGAAGCGAAGTGTGATATGCGCCGTAGAGTGATCTGCGTCGCCTATCTACCTTCTACGGTTTCCCAGTTGAGCACATCGACGAGAGTGATATGGCGTTTGACGGGTTGATGGTGAGTGTGTCCGGGGTCCGCGGCCGGGTGGGCGAAGCGCTCACGCCGGAAATCGTGGCCACCTTTGCGGCGGCGTTCGGGGCCTGGGCCTCGCGCGGCGGCAATCGCGCCGTGGTGGTCGGACGAGACAGTCGCGTCTCGGGGCCGATGTTCACCAAGATCGTCCACGGGGCGCTCGAATCCGTCGGCTGCACGGTCATCGATATCGGCATGGCGCCCACGCCCACGATCCAGCTGGCGGTGGAGCATCACCATGCGGCGGGTGGCCTTGGCATCACGGCCAGCCATAACCCGATCGAATGGAACGCCCTCAAGTTCATCGGTCCGTCGGGGCTCTTTCTCTCGGCGGCGGAAGGCGCCGAGATGCGCGCCCTGCTCGACAGCGGCATCCCGCGCGCGACCTGGGACCAGCTCGGCCACGTCGTCCGGGATGAGGAGGCGGTCGCCCGCCATATCGCGCAGGTCCTCGCGCTGCCGTTTCTCGACGTCGAAGGGATTCGCTCCCGCCGCTTCAAGGTGGCACTGGACTGCTGCCACGGCGCGGGAAGCGTGATCATGCCGCAGCTGTTGACCGAACTCGGCTGCGAGGTCTACGCCATCAACATGGAGGCCGACGGGCGCTTTCATCGTCCGCCGGAACCGGTGGCGGAGAACCTCGGCGAGCTGGCCACGCTGGTGCAGGCCACGGGCGCGGACATCGGGTTCGCGACCGACCCTGATGTGGACCGCCTGGCCCTGGTGCTCGATGACGGCGTGGCGCCGGGCGAGGACTATACGCTCGCCTTTGCGGCACGCACCGTGCTCAAGCATCGCCGTGGGCCGGTCGTGACGAACCTGTCGACCAGCAAGGTCGTATCGGATGTCGCCGCCGAGATGGGGGTGCCGTTTCACTTCGCCAAGGTGGGCGAAGTGAACGTGGCACTGGCCATGCGCGATGCCGGGGCAACGATCGGCGGCGAGGGCAATGGCGGTGTCATTCTGCCGGAGATGCATCTGGGACGCGATGCGCCGGTGGGCGCCGCCCTGATGCTGCAGCTCATGCACGAGGAAGGGCGTCCGCTCTCGCAGCTGAAGGCGGACCGTCCGCGCTATGTCATCGTGAAGGACAAGCTGGATCGCCCCGATGCGCCGCTGGATGCGGTGTACGTGGCGCTGCGGTCGGCGTTTGCCGACGCGACCGCGGATACGCAGGACGGATTGCGCCTCGACTGGCCCGACCGCTGGGTGCACCTGCGCCCGAGCGGGACCGAGCCCATCGTGCGCGTGATTGCCGAGGCACCTACGGAAGCGGCGGCCCGCGAGCTCGTCTCGCAGGCACGTGCGCCGCTCAACGCTCTCTGACCAGAACTGCCATGTGCGGAATCGTTGGTTACGTCGGTGACAAGATCGCCACCCCCATGCTGATCGAGGGGCTCAAGCGCCTCGAATATCGTGGGTACGACTCGGCGGGTGTCGCCATCATGAATGGGAAGGGCGTCGAGACGCGGCGCGCGGCGGGGAAGATCTCGCGGCTGGAATCGGCGATTGCCGCGAGCCCCGTGCACGGCACGATGGGCATCGCCCACACGCGCTGGGCCACGCACGGGCCGCCGACGGAATCGAACGCCCACCCGCATGTGAGCCAGAACGGTCAGATCGCGGTGGTGCACAACGGCATCATCGAGAACGCCACGGTGCTCAAGGCCGGGCTCGAAGCGCGCGGCTACGTCTTCAAGAGCGACACCGATACCGAGGTGCTCGCGCATCTCATCGAAACGGCGTACGCCGGCAACCTCGAGGCGGCGGTCATCGAAGCCCTGCGCCAGGTGGACGGCACGTACGGCATTGCCGTGATCTGCAGCGCCGAGAAGGACAAGATCGTGGCGGCGCGCAAGGGCAGCCCGCTGCTCGTGGGCATCGGTGACGGCGAGTTCTACATCGCGTCCGACGCGTCGGCGATCCTGTCGCACACGCGTCAGGTCGTCTACCTGGATGACGGCGACATCGCCGTGGTGACCCGCGACGGCTACAAGGTCCTCGACCTCGAGGCCACCGTGCGCGAGAAGCCGGTGACGCGCATCGAGTGGGACCTCGCGCAGATCGAGCGCGGCGGCTACCCGCACTTCATGCTCAAGGAGATCTTCGAGCAGCCCACCACCGTGGAGAACACGATGCGCGGGCGCCTCATCCTGGAGGAAGGCTTCTCCAAGCTGGGCGGCCTCAACATCTCCAAGGAAGACCTCCTCGCCGTAGACAACATCATCATCACCGCCTGCGGCACGAGCTGGCACTCGGCGCTGATCGGCGAAATGATGATCGAGGAACTGTGCCGCATTCCGGTCGAGGTGGAGTACGCTTCGGAGTTCCGCTACCGGAACCCGATCGTCACGCCGCGCACGCTGTGCATCGTGATTTCGCAGTCGGGCGAAACGGCTGATACGCTGGCCGCCATGCGCGAGGCGAAGCGTCGCGGTGCACGCACGCTCGGCCTGGTGAACGTGGTCGGTTCGACCATCGCCCGTGAGGACGACGGCGGCATCTACCTGCACGCCGGCCCCGAAATCGGTGTCGCGTCCACCAAGGCGTTCACGAGCCAGGTGGTGGCGCTGGCCCTCTTCACGCTCAAGCTCGCGCGTCTGCGCGATCTCAGTGTGGAGCGTGGCCGCCTCATCGCGCAGGCGCTCGCGAACTTGCCGGAGCAGATCCAGAGTATCCTCGATCGCGCGGAAGAGATCGAGAATCTCGCCGAAGAGTTCAAGCGCGCGACGAACTTCCTCTATCTCGGCCGTGGCTTCAACTTCCCGGCCGCGCTCGAGGGCGCGCTCAAGCTCAAGGAAATCTCGTACATCCACGCCGAAGGGTATCCGGCGGCCGAGATGAAGCACGGCCCCATCGCGCTCATCGACGAGATGATGCCGGTGGTGTGCATCGCGCCGCACGACGCCGTGTTCGACAAGATCACGTCGAACATCCAGGAGGTGAAGGCGCGCAAGGGCAAGGTCATCGCCATTACCACGCGCGACGAGCCGAGCCTGGCCGGGAAGATCGACTACGAGTTCCGCATCCCGGAGACGGTCGATCTGCTCACGCCGATCCTGGCGAGCATCCCGCTGCAGCTCTTGGCGTACTACATCGCCGTCAAGCGCGGGTGCAACGTGGACCAGCCGCGCAACCTCGCGAAGAGCGTGACGGTGGAGTAAATCCTCCGGCATGCCGGAGCTCCCTGACGTCTCGCTCTACGTCGAGCACCTCGAACGCACCGTCGTGGGCCATGCGCCTGCGACGGTGCGCGTGCATAACCCCTTCGTGTTGCGCTCCGTGGAGCCGCCGCTCTCCGCGTTCGAAGGGCGTCAGATCTGCGGCGTCCAGCGCCTCGGCAAGCGCATCGCGCTGGTGTTCGAGCAGGAGTATGTGCTGGTCATGCACCTCATGATCGCCGGTCGCCTCCGGTGGCGGCCGCCGGGGAAGCACATTGGCGGCAAGCTGTCACTGGCGAGCCTCCACTTCGACCACGGGACGCTGTACCTCACCGAAGCGGGCACCACGCGCCGCGCCGCGCTGCACGCGGTGCAGGGCATCGCCGCGCTGCGGGCGTTCGATCGCGGCGGGCTCGAACCACTCACCTGCTCGGTGCGGCAGTTCGCCGAGGTGCTGCGCCGCGAGAATCATACGATCAAGCGCACGCTCACCGATCCGCGGCTGCTGAGCGGCATCGGCAATGCCTACTCGGACGAGATCCTGCACGCCGCCGAGCTCTCGCCGATGGTGCTCACGACCAAGCTCACCGACGACGAGATCGAACGATTGCATGCGGCCATGCAGCGGACGCTGCTTGCCTGGACCGACCGGCTGCGGGGCCAGCACGCCGGGGTCTTCCCGGAAACGGTGACGGCGTTCCACGACGCCATGGCGGTCCACGGGCGGTTCGGTCAGCCCTGTCCCGTGTGCGGGGCGCCGGTCCAGCGCATCCGGTACGCCGACAACGAGACCAACTACTGCGCCCGGTGCCAGACGGGCGGGCGGGTGCTGGCCGATCGGGCCCTGTCCCGGCTGCTCAAGACGGACTTCCCGCGGACGCTCGAGGAGCTGGCGGACTAGGCACGGCGTTTCAGGCCACGGATACCACGGAAACGCGCGGTGCCGTCCCGTGCACAAGGCTGACCCCGTGTGTTTCCGCGGTATCCGTGGCCAAAAACGCGCCAGGATCCGCTAACTTTCAAGGCTATGACCGACGCTGTCCAGCCCGATACGCCGCCGACCGACGCCGCTGCGCCCGTGGATCACTCCCGCCTGCAGCGGGAGATCTCGCGTCGGCGCACGTTTGCGATCATTTCGCACCCCGACGCCGGCAAGACGACGCTCACCGAAAAGCTGCTGCTGTACGGCGGCGCCATTCACCTGGCCGGCTCGGTCAAGGCGCGTCGCGCCACGCGCCACGCCACGTCGGACTGGATGAAGCTCGAGCAGGAGCGCGGCATCTCGGTGACGAGCTCGGTGCTGCAGTTCGAGTTCCTCGGCTATCAGCTCAACCTGCTCGACACGCCCGGTCACGAAGACTTCTCCGAAGACACGTACCGCACGCTGGTCGCGGCCGACAGCGCGATCATGCTGCTCGACAACCGCCGCGGCGTGGAAGAGCGGACGCGGCAGCTGTTCGATGTCTGCAAGATGCGGCGAACGCCGATCTTCACGCTGGTCAACAAGTGCGACCGACACGGCGAAGATCCGCTCAAGCTCATTCAGGATGTCGAAGCCGACCTCGGCATCGACTGCTATGCCGCCACCTGGCCGGTGTTCGAGAACGACGTCTTCGTGGGCGTGTATGATCGCCTGAAGCGCGAAGTTCACCTCTTCGAGCGCAGCGGCGATCGCGGGGCCACGCGCGCCGACGATACCATCGTGAGCATCGACGACCCCAAGCTCATCGATGCCATGGGCGAGGGGGCGTTCGATCGCCTGATGACCGATATCGAACTGCTCGATGCGGCCGGTCATGAGTACGAGCATCAGCGGGTGATCGACGGGGCGCTCACGCCCGTGTTCTTCGGCTCGGCGCTCACCAACTTCGGGATCGAGCCGTTTCTGCGGGAGTTTCTCGAGTTGGCGCCGCCCCCGGGGCCGCGCGAATCGACGGCGGGGCCCGTCGCGCCCGATCGC
This sequence comes from Gemmatimonadaceae bacterium, assembly GCA_019752115.1. Classification (NCBI taxonomy): domain Bacteria; kingdom Pseudomonadati; phylum Gemmatimonadota; class Gemmatimonadia; order Gemmatimonadales; family Gemmatimonadaceae; species Gemmatimonadaceae bacterium. Next base: position 156,948 of record JAIEMN010000024.1, on the reverse strand, counting down.
GAGGACTTCACGGGCTTCGTCTTCAAGATCCAGGCGAACATGGACCCGAAGCACCGCGATCGCGTGGCGTTCTTGCGCATCGTGTCGGGGCACTTCGAAGCCAACATGCAGGTGGTGCATCAGCGCACCGGCAAGCCCATGCGACTCGCCGCGCCACAGCAGTTCATGGCGCGTGATCGCGTGGCCATCGAAGACGCGTGGCCGGGCGACGTGATCGGCGTCATGGACCGCGGCAACCTGCGTATCGGCGATACGCTCGGTGGCGACGGCAAGCTCGAGTTTCAGGGCATTCCGCGCTTCGCGCCGGAGCACTTTGCCCGCGCGATGCCGGCCGATCCGATGAAGCGCAAGCAGTTCGATATCGGCCTCCGTCAGCTCACCGAGGAAGGCGCGGCGCAGGTGTTCTACGCGGAGACCAGCGCCGGCTCACAGCCGATCGTGGGCGCCGTCGGGCAGCTGCAGTTCGACGTCATGGCCTTCCGCCTCGAGTACGAGTACTCGGCCCCGTGCAAGTTCGAAAAGATGAGCTACCGCTGGCCGCGCTGGCTCACCGGCCCCAAGGCGGATGTCGAGAAGGTCGCGACCGGCCTCGGGCGCATGAAGGTCTACGACCACAAGGGCAACATCGTCGTGCTCTTCCAGGACCAGTGGGCGTTGCGCCGCGCGTTGCAGCATGAGACGACGGTGCAGTTTCATGAGACGGCGCCGTAGCCTAGACCCACGACCCAGAACCAAAAACCCGAAACCCTGAACTGATCAGTTCAGGGTTTCGGGTTTTTCGTTCTGGGTCGTGGGTTTACTTTGCGCCCGTCGTATCGACCTGCCGTCCCACGTGTCCGATCACGAACCCGCCGTCTTCCGTGCTCGCGAAGTAGATGCGGAGGCACGTCTGCGGGTTGGCGCCCTTTCGGAGCTGATCGGCGCACTCGACTTCGCGGTCGGCGTCGCGGAAGACATACGGCGTCTTGCGCGCGGGATCGCTGGGGCCCGGGGAGTAGTCGACGCCCAGGTCGGCAAACACTTCGCCGAGCGGGCGACCGAGGGCGCGATCCTGGCGGCGACGACCGACTTCGCCGAGCGCCTTGAGATACGCCCACGTGGTGTCGGGGTCGGGGAACTCGCTCTCGCGCGCCGAGACAAACGCCGACGGGAGGATGCGGAGGGCGTCGGAGTAGAGCGCCTGCGCCCGTTCGACCGCTTCCAGCACCGACTGCGGGGCATCGGAGGCGGGCTTGCTGATCGGCTGCCGCTCCTTGAGCGCGGCGAGCGTCGTGCGGAGCGCACGGGCGGCGGCGCGTTCGGCTTCGAGCTGCGAGCGGGACTCGTTCAGGCGCTCGCGCGTGCGCGCGAGCTCCCCCTCGGCGGCACGCACCGCTTCTTCAAGCTGGCGCATCAGGCCGAGCAACTGCGACTTGTCCATCTCGACGCCCGACTCGGCGGCGGCGAGGGCTTCGGCGGCGTCGGGGCGCTTGCTGTAGGCCTCGGCGCGCTTGTCGCGCAGTTCGTCGGCGATGGCCGGATCGGAGAATGGGCGCTGCACCGACACTTCGGCGAGGCGCTGCACGAGGCGGCGGCGCTCACCGGGGAGGGCCAGCGCGCGCGCCAGCACCAGCGGGTGCTGGAACGGATCGGACTCGAGCGTGAAGCCCGGCAGGTACGCGCGAGCGGAGCCGAGGAAGACTGAGCGCGCATGCCCGCCGACGGCATCGGAAAGCGCGAAGGTGTCGGAGTGGCGCAGCTGGAAGCAGAGCCCCAGGCCGAACATCTCGGCGGCGAACTGCTCGGGCGGCAACACGTAGCCGCCGTCGGGGAGTTCGGTGAGGAGCAGCACCGGCATCGTGCGCGCCGGATCACAGAGCACGAAGCGCACGAAGGCGTCGAGCGTGCCGGCCTCGAGCTGCGTCGGGACGCGCTGCAGCGGGCCATCGTTCGAGACCAGCGTGAACGCGGCGTCGAGTTCGGCGAGCAGGCGCGGCGGGCGAACCGGCGGCGGTGCCCCGTTGTTGGCGCCCCCTTCGGTGCCTACCCGGATGTTGACCTGACGCTGGACCGCGCCGGAGGCGCTGGTCGTGACGACGTAGGTGACATGGGTGGACCACTGCAGGGCACGATCGAGCGGATCCGGCGCGTGCACCACGATGTCCGCCAGCGCCGCGGTCGGCGTGCGGAACGGCGCCCAGCGGAGAATGCGCCCACCATCCAGCGTGTGGTTGGATGGCGCGTCCCAGTTGAGGGGCTGACCCTGGTCAAGACCGAGCCAGGCAACGCACGCCGCAAGAAAGGCGGCGTCGGCATCCGTCGCCGCAGCACGCGGCGTCAGATCGAAGTGGAGCGCAAGACGAGGTTGCACGGGAGTGTTGATTCACAATGTCCCCGGTCTTTCGATGTGATCGAACCGGGGCCAGAATGTGGGTCTATGCGAATTCTACTGCAACGCGTAAAGCGGGCCGAAGTCCGCGTGAACACCGAATCCCCGGAGACGACGCGCGTGACCGGGCGCATCGAGGCGGGTTACCTGCTGCTCGTGGGCTTCACCCACACCGACACCATCGCAGAACTCGAATGGATGGCGGAGAAGGTGCTGGGGTTGCGCCTGTTTCCCGACGACGACCAGAAGATGAACCGGGATATCCGTGAGCGAGGCGGTGCATTGCTCGTGGTCTCTCAGTTTACCCTCTATGGTGACGCGAGGAAGGGGCGACGTCCCAGTTTCCTTGCGGCCGCTAAGCCTGAGCCCGCTACTGCACTATATAACCAACTGGTGATGCTTTTGCGACAGCGCGGGCTCCCCGTCGAGACGGGGGAGTTTGGCGCCATGATGGACGTGGAGCTGGTGAATGATGGCCCCGTCACACTCTGGCTCGAGCGCGAGGCCGGCGCCGACGAGTCGTCGTAAGCGCACGCGAAAGATGTACCGCGCAGGCTGACATAACGCTGACAGCGCGCGGTGCCGCCGACCGGTCAGTCGGCGGCGAGCGCCTGCTCCAGGTCGGCGATGATGTCGCGCACATGCTCGAGCCCCACACTTACGCGCACGAGGCCGTCTGTGATAGCCACCGCTTCGCGCTCGGCCGGCGAGAGCTTGCTGTGCGTCGTGGAGGCGGGATGGGTGACGATCGTGCGGGTGTCGCCGAGGTTCGCGGAGTGTGACACCAGCCGCACCCGGTCGAGAAAGCGCCGGCCTGCTGCAAGCCCGCCACGTAGCACCAGTACCACGATTCCACCGCCTTGGCGCATCTGACGGCGGGCGAGCGCGTACTGCGGGTGCGATTCCAGAAATGGGTAGCGTACCGATTCGAGCGCCGGGTGGCCCTCGAAGTGTTGTGCGATCGCCAGCGCATTGCTGCAATGCCGGTCCATGCGTACCGCGAGCGTCTCCAGCGACTTGGAGAGCAGCCACGCATTGAAGGCACTCATCGCCGGGCCGGTGTGGCGGGCGAAGAATCGGCAGTCGGCGATATACGCCTTGGTGCCCACGATCGCGCCACCCAACGCGCGCCCCTGACCGTCGATGTACTTGGTCGCCGAGTGCACGACGGCATCGGCGCCGAGCCGCAACGGCGTCTGCAGGTACGGGGTCGCAAAGCAGTTGTCCACCACGAGCGCAATGCCACGCGCCCGCGCGAGAGCCCCGAGCCATTCGAGATCGATGAGCTCGAGCCCCGGATTGCTGGGGGTTTCGATGAACAGCAGCTTGGTCGCCGGCGTGATGAGGCGCTCCCAACTCTGCGTGTCCGCCACATCCGCGTAGTCGGTCCGCACGCCCCACTTGGGGAATACCCGCGTGAAGAGCTGGTGGGTGGAGCCGAAGAGCGGGCGCGCCGCTACGATGTGATCGCCGGCCTGGACCTTGGCGGCAATCGCGGTGAACACCGCGGACATCCCGCTCGCCGTGGCGATGCCATCCTCGCCGCCTTCAAGCAGGCACAGCTTCTCGATGAACTCGTCCGTATTCGGATTCGAGTAGCGGCTGTAGATATTGCCGGGCACTTCCTCGGCGAACAGGGCGCGCGCATGCTCGGCATCGTCGAAGCGGAAGCTCGACGTGAGATACAGCGGCACCGAATGTTCGTGCGCGTCGGACATCGGCGCCTGCGTGCGGATGGCGCGCGTTTCGAAGTGCGTATCGGCGTGCGTGTCGGTGTGCGGTTCGAGCGGGGCGTGCGAAGCGTCGGACATGGGCAGATCCGTGGGCAATGGAGGGCGGTGCTGCCGCCCGATCAACGATGCTCTAAACTTAGTCCATGCCCGAATCCGCCACGCACGCTCCGCTCCCCGTTCCCGTTCCCGTCATCCTGGCCTCGCAGTCACCCCGACGGCGTGAACTGCTCACGCTCATCGGTATCGCGCACACGGTGCGGCCGGCCGACATCGACGAGACCGTGTGGCCGGGCGAGCTCCCCGTCCCGCACTGCGAACGCTTGGCGCGCGAGAAGGCACACACGCTGGCGGTCCAGCATCCGGAGGCCGTGGTCATCGGCTCCGATACGATCGTCGTGATCGATGGGGCCATTCTCGGGAAGCCGCGCGATCGCGACGAGGCCATCGCCATGCTGGAACGGCTGTCGGGGCGAGAACACGCGGTGCATACGGCCGTGGCCGTCGCCCATCAGGGTGCGACCCGGTCGGCGGTGGAGACGGTCGCCGTCACGTTCGGTCAACTCACCCGCGCGCAGATCGAGGCGTATGTCGATTCGGGCGAACCGATGGACAAGGCCGGCAGCTACGGGATTCAGGGGCTTGGCGCGACGCTCGTCGAACGCATCAGCGGCGACTTCTTCGCCGTGATGGGATTGCCCCTCTTTCGGCTGGTGACCCTGCTGCGGGAGCTGGGCTACGACTACGCCTTCGGGCCGATCGCCGCGAGCCGCGCCGACGCGTAGTGCGCGCGCCAGTGGGCGAGCTTCGCCTCCACATCGGCAACCGTGATACGCGGCATGCGATCTTCGCGATAGCTCATGTCGAGCGGATAGTCCTCGCCCGGATCGCCGTAGGCATCGATCATGAGATCCTTCGCAAAGTCGTAGGGACCGACGCGCTTGGGGTTCGTATAGCCCACGAGTGAAATGACCGGTGTGCGCAGCGCCACCGCGAGATGCAGTGGGCCCGTATCCGGTGATAGCGCGACCGCCGCCCCGTCCAGAATGGCCGCGAGTCGACGGAGGCCGCTCCCCAGGGCGTTATGGGCCATGGGGGCCTCCCGCTCGATCACCGCCGCGGCGGCGCGCTCGCGCTCGGAGTTGCCGCCCACCAGCACGGGCTGGAGCCCATGCTCGTGCCACAGCGTATGGCACACGGCCGCCCATCGCTCGGGGAGCCAATCCTTGGCCGGCTTGCTGGTGCCCACCACGATCGGCGCGATGGGCCGATCGAACTGGGCCAGGAACTGGCGCTGCCACGCGCGCTCCTCGTCGTTCCACGGGCCGAGACCCCAGACCGGCGCCGCGTGCGGCACGCCCAGCGCGTCGAGAAACTCGAAGTATTGATCCTGTACGTGCTGCCCAGGGTGCGGCGCAATGCGATGCGTAGTGAACACCCAGTTCGCGTCGCGAGCGCGGGCCCGATCGAAGCCGAGCTTGACGGGGGCGCGCGTGAAGCCGGTGATGAGGCCGGCCTTGAAATACACCTGCAGCCCCAGCACCACGTCGAAGGGACGGGCCGCCAGCGCGGCGCGCGTCTCGAGAAAACCGCGCCACCCCTTCGAGCGATCGAAGAGCACGATGTCATCGACCAGCGGGTGGCCGCGCACCAGCGTGGCCGGTCCCGGTTGCAGCACCCACGAAATCCGGGCCGCCGGCGCATGCGCCTTGAGCGCCTGGATGATCGGCATGACATGCACCGCATCACCCACGGCGCTCATCATCACGATGCCGATACGGTTGAAGGCCACCGGAGGGAGCGGCGGCGTGGTTGGAGTGGCCGGGCTCATCGCGTCACCGACTCACTCACGCCGCTGTGCGCGGCGTCCGTGCCAGCGCTTCCGCGGTGAACGCCTTGATGCGCTGTTCGGCCACCTCGCAGCCGAAGTGCCGCTTCCACTTGAACAGCGATCGTTCGAGACGCGCGACGTTGCGCGCCATCGCCTCAGCCGGTGTGGCACCGAAGCGCACGACATCGACATCGATCACCAGTGCCTCGGCGCTGCGTCCCGGCGGCGTGCGCACCAGAATGTTCTTGACGTTGAGATCGGGGTGCACCACGCCGTGCTGCGCGAGACGTTCGAGCAGATTGAGGGTGGCCGCGAACGCCCCATCGCCATCGATGTGCGGCGCGAGCCCGGCGATGATCATGCCAAGATCGGCGGTGTCGGCCACGTACGCGGTGCAGACGTCCACGCGCGCGAGTCCGAGCGGTGCCGGATAGAGCGCGTACGCCACGACATCCGTGGAGGGGATGCCGAGGGCACGCAGTTCGATCGAGCGCTCCACCTCGAGCGGTGCCCGGGTGGGGCGTCGGAAAAGATCGCGCGTAAAGGGCGCGAGGAGGCCGCCGTGCCAGGCGTGTCGCACCACGACGGTGCGGCGGCTCTCGGGGAGCGTGGCCACGTACACCGGCGCGCGCCCCCGCAGCGCGCGCGGCTGCGGCTGCGACGACGCCCAGTCGTACAGCGTGCCGTGGCGCTGAATCAGCGCCGCGAACTCGGGGGCCAGCGGCGGCCGGGCGTGAATCTCCGCGCCGGGCACGACCAGCGGCTGCAGTGGCGTCGCGCGACTGCCGGTGGTCACCAGCTCCGAGAGCATCGTCATACCGGCACGCCGGTGAGCTGCCACACGCGGGCATCCTCGCCCGAATTGCGACGCACCTGCAGATCGGCGCGCAGCAGACGCGGTTCCATCGCCGGCAGGGCCTCACAGAGCGCGTCGCTCCCCAGCACCTGGCCGCCGGCAGCCAACCCGCACAACCGATTGGCGACGTTCACCGTGTCACCGATGAGCGTGAACTCGAGCCGCCGTGGCGACCCGATGTTGCCCACAAACGCGTCGCCGGCGTGAATGCCGATCCCCACCAGCAGCTCCGGGCGTCCTTCGCGGCGCCATCGCGCGTTCAGCTGCGCGAGCTCGCGCTGCATGTCGAACGCGGCCAGCAGGGCCAGCTGCGCATCCGTGGCACCCGGCTCCGGGACCCCCCAGTACGCCATGACCGCGTCGCCGATGAACTTGTCGAGCGCGCCCTCGTGGCGGAACACGCAATCGACCATGCGTGCGAAGTACTCGTTGAGCTGCTGCGCCATCTGCGTCGGCGGCAACGACTCGGCAACCTTCGTGAAGCCGCGCACGTCGGTGAACATCACGACGACGCGCTGACGGACACCGCCCGGTTGCACCGACTGCTGGCCGCCGGCAATCCGTTCGGCGAGCTGCGGCGTGAAGTAGCGCTCGAAGTTCTCGCGGACACGGGCCGCCTGCTGGAGCTTCTCGGTCTGCTGTTCGCGTTCCACGGCGGCCGACGCGATGCCGGCAAAGGCCACGAGAAAGGCGAGATCCCCGTCGTCGAACTCGCGATGCTCGGCGAGGTGGTCCACGTACAAAATGCCAAGGGTGCGCCGTTCCTCACCGATGAGCGGCGCGGCCATGGCCGACGACACCGACTGCTGAATGACCGACTCGCCCACGGTGCGTTCATCGCGGGCGGCATCGTTGGTCAGCAAGGCCACCTGGCGTTCGGCCACGCCGCTGGCGATCGCGCGCGGCACGGGGCGTGGAATGGCCCCCGTGCGATCCCGCGAGATGCGCGTCTCGAGCGTGCCATCGGCGCCAGCGAGGAGGATCGCCACGCGATCGGCGTTGAAGCTCACGAACAGATCGTGGGCGATCGCCTCGAGCAGTGGATCGAGATCGGTGAACGTGCCCAGGCGCTGGGCAATACTGACCAGCTGCGCGAGACGCTTGGGGGCGGCATCACGCGCGGCTGCGACATCAGCGAGCGCCTGTTCACGGCTCGGGACGACGCGCTCGCGGAGCAGGGTGGCGCCGGAATCGAGGGGAGGCGTCGACGGCGTCGGGCGCTGGGCGGCGTCGCGCGCCTCCAGCACGTTGAACACCACGGTGCCGAACGCCACCGTATCGCCAGCCTTGGCGGTGGCGCGGGTGATGCGCGTCCCGTTGATCCACGTCCCGTTGCGGGAGCCGAGATCGGTGACGTGCACGCGGGGCGTGCGCTCATCGAGCCGCACCTCGGCGTGGCGCCGTGAGACCGCCGGGTCGAGGATCGGGAGATCGCTCACCGGATCGCGCCCCACCATCAGGGTCGCAGTCCCGGTGATCGAGAAACGGCGATCGCCGGCGGCAGAAACGAGAACGAGTGGCATATCAGCGCGACGGCGCGGACGCCGCCGACGCGGCCCGGGCACGACCAATGGCGGTGAGCATGGCCCGTGCCTTGTTCTCGGTCTCTTCCCACTCCTTCTCGGGCACCGAGTCGTGCACAATGCCCGCACCGGCCTGGACCGACGCCACGCCGTCGGCGATGACGCAGGTACGAATCGTGATCGCGAGGTCCATGCGCTGGTCGCCGGCGCCGATGAGGCCGAGGGCGCCCGCATACGCACCGCGTCGCTCGGGCTCGAGCTCGTCGATGATCTCCATCGCGCGCACCTTGGGCGCGCCCGTCATGGTCCCCGCCGGGAACACCGCACGGAAGGCATCGAGGGCACTCGAGCCGTCGCGCAGCTCCCCTTCGACCTGGCTCACGATGTGAAACACGTGCGAGTACTTCTCCACCACCATGAGATCGGTCACCGCTACCGTGCCGTACTTCGCGAGGCGACCGACATCGTTGCGGCCGAGATCCACCAGCATCACATGCTCAGCGCGTTCCTTTTCGTCGGCCATCAGCTCGGCTTCCATCGCGGCGTCCTGCTCGGGCGTCTTGCCGCGCGGCCGCGTGCCGGCGATGGGGCGCACGGTGACCCGGCCATCGGCCACGCGGACCATCATCTCCGGTGAGCTCCCCACGAGCTCGAGGCCATCGAGCTGCAGGTGGAACATGTACGGCGACGGATTGAGCGCGCGCAGGGTGCGGTACAGCGTCGTCGTATCGAAGTCGAGGGTGACTTCCATGCGCCGCGCGAGCAACGCCTGAAAGACGTCGCCCGACAGGATGTACTCCTTGATGCGCTGGACATCGCGCATGAACGACGCGCGATCATAGCGGGAATGCGCCACCGCGGGCGCGGCACGCTCATCGAGTTGCAGGGCAGGGAGCTGCTCCGGCCCCTGCAGGCGGGCGATCGTGTCCTCGAGCGTTGCCGTGGCGCGCGCATGCAACGCCACGAGCTCGGCGTCAGACGCCTGCGCGGGAACCGGCGCCGACACAATCACGCGCGCCTGACCACGCCAGTTGTCGATGACCACCAGGGCATCGGTGAACACGAAGCAGGCATCGGGATACTGCAGGGCCCGCGGCGGCGCATGCGGCAGACGCTCGATGTGGCGCACCACGTCATACGACATGAAACCCACCGCGCCACTCCAGACGGCGCCGAGCTCCGGCGCCTCCACCGGACGCATGTCGCGCACGATGTCCCGCAGGTCCGCGATGGGATCCGCGGGCGTGCGGGCGCCATGCCAGCCACGCTCGGGGGTCCAGTCTTCCACCACGCCATCACGCAGGCGCCACGCGCCGCGGGGCTCGGAGCCGAGGTAGGTGTAGCGGGACCAGTTCTCCCCACGCGTGATCGCCGACTCGAGCAAAAAGGCGAACGGCCCACGCCGCAGCTTGGCAAAGGCGGAGATGGGCGTACACAGGTCGAGCAGGCAGTCGCGCCAGACGGGCACAAGCCCGCCGGTGGCGAGGCACTGCTCCGCTCGGACACGGAAGTCGGCAAACGTGGTCATCCCGGGAAAGTTCGCCGAAGCGCTCGCTGCGGGGCAAGCGACGCCCTAGCATTGGAGCATGATTTCGCTTGGCAACGGGACAACCCGGCTCGATGCCCGGGTCGTGGATGTGGTGGTGCTGGCGCCGGCCCCAGCGGGTGCTGCCAGCCGCTGGCAGGTACTCACCCTCCGCCGCGCCGCCGGCACGCGGTGTACGGGGGCGTGGGAAATCGTGCACGGCCGGATCGAGGCCAACGAGGCGCCGCCCGCGGCGGCGCGGCGCGAGGTCGCCGAAGAGACCGGCCTTGCCGTGGAGCGCCTCTACAGCCTCACGGTCAACCCGTTCTACTTGCACCCGATGGACACGATCCAGCTCGCCGTCGTCTTTGCGGCGGTGGTCGATGCCACGACCGCGATCCAGCTGGGCGTTGAGCACGATGCGTACGCGTGGCGCACCCCCGACGACGCCTGTAGGGAGCTGGCGTGGCCCCGCGAGCACGAAGCCGTGCGCTACGCCATGCACCTGTTGCGGTCGGGCGATGCCGGCCCCGTCGAGGACGTGCTGCTCGTGCCCGACCGGTCGCGCTGACCTGATCGGCCGCCGGCCTACTCGGGCGGCTTCCGCTGCGCCTGTGCGCGGCTGCGTACCAGCGACCGTTCACGCTCCACGCGCTGGAGCACGCCGCTCCAATCGGTGGCGCTGCTGGTGCCTTCCATCGTGGCGGTGAGCGGCTGATTGAGATCGAGCTGCCCGTCGAACACGAGGAGCGCGCTCTGCACCTCGCGCTGCTTGAGGCGGTACTCGCCAAAGCCCGGCGTCAGCGGCACCAGGTCGAGTGGCCGGAAATCGCGCCCGGTGTTGTTGATGATCAGCTCATTCGGTGAGAAGCGGGTCTCGCCCTGCTCAAGGGCGAAGAAGCTCACGTACCAGAGCGAGTAGGCCGGCAGGCGATTGCGCTCGCGAATGGCATTGAGCGCCGTCGCTCGGTTGGCGGCCAGATCATGCAGCGTGCGATACGAATCCGGGGAAAGCAGGCGGATGAACCGCTCGTCGAGCGGGATGGCGCGCACCTGCAGGCCGTTGGCCGGTGTGATGCGGAGCGCGATGTCATCCTGCCGCAGCGAGCCAAAGCCGGTGGGCACCCAGTTCGCATCGAGCGTGTCACCCACCGGCAGTCCGCCGGCGCGTGTGTTCCCCGCCGCACCCTGCGCGGGCAGCGAAGGTGCCGAGGCGCACGCGGCCAGCAGCAGCGCCCCGGCGCTCACCAGCAGGGCCCGGGAGCGACTCACGGCTGTGCGCTCCGCCAGTCGGGGAGCGCCAGCACCGACACCACCGCCGAAGCAAGCTCATCGCGGCCGGCGCCCGTCTGTGCACTGAACGGCACCACCTGATCAACCTCGAGGCCCAGCGTATCGCACAGCTGCTTCACCCGCGGGGCCACCTCGGCCTTGCGCAGCTTGTCGGTCTTGGTGAAGGCAAAGATCGTGGGTACGCCGAGGTCGGCGAGGAAGTCGAGCATCTGCAGATCATCGTCGGTTGGATCGTGGCGCACATCGAGCAGTTGCACCACACCGCGCAGCACCGGGCTTTCGCGCAGATAGCCCTCAATGAGCGGGCGCCACTCCGCCTTGCGCTCCTTGCTGATGCGCGCGTACCCGTAACCCGGTAGGTCGGCGAGCACGAACTCGCGGTTCACATTGAAGAAGTGAATCTCGCGCGTGCGCCCGGGCGTGTTTGACACGCGGGCAAACGCCTTCCGCTTCATCAGCTTGTTGAGCAGCGAGCTCTTGCCCACGTTCGAGCGGCCGGCAAAGGCGATCTCCGGCAACTCTGCGGGCGGCCGCCAGCCTCCCTGGCTGGCCATGGGTCCCAGATACTCGAGATGCCGGATGACGAGCGGATCGGTGGTCGTCATCGGCGCTCAGCTCGTGTGGAGGGCATCGCCGCTCATGACCACGCGTTCGCGGGTCGCGGCAGCGGCCTTCTTGCCGCGCTTCTTCGCCGGCTTGGCGCGTCGCACCGGCGTCATCACGGGCGTGCCGCGCAGCGCGAGCGCCAGCACGTCGTCCATCGACTTCGCCGTATGCCACGTCACGCCGGCGCGTACCTCGTCGGGCAACTCGGCGAGATCCTTCGCGTTGCCGTGCGGCACGATCACGTGCGAGATCCGATTGCGATGCGCCGCGACGCCCTTCTCACGCACGCCGCCGATGGGCAGCACGCGGCCGCGCAGCGTGATCTCCCCAGTCATCGCGACATCGCCGCGCACCGGAATGCCGGTGAGCGCCGACGCGAGGGCGGTGGCCAGCGCGATGCCCGCCGACGGCCCGTCCTTGGGCGTCGCACCGGCCGGCAGGTGGACGTGGATATCCTTCGTCCGATGGAAGTCGGGCGAAAGACCCAGCGCATGGGCCCGGGCGCGCACGTAGCTCAATGCCGCGGCCGCCGACTCCTTGATGACATCGCCGAGGGTGCCGGTGAGCTGCAACCGGCCCCGCCCGGGGAGCACGGTGACCTCGATCTCCAGCACTTCGCCACCGGTGTTCGTGTAGGCGAGGCCGGACGCCACGCCCACCTGATCCTTGAGCGACAGGTCTTCGTCGTCATGCGGCGCCGGGCCCAGCATGACCGGCAGATCCTTCACCGACAGCGTGACCTTGCTGCGCCCATCCCACGAGCGCCGCGCGAGCTTGCGCGCAATGCGCGCGATACGCCGCTCGAGGTCACGCACGCCGGCCTCGCGCGTCCAGCCGCGAATGAGCGTCGTGAGCACCTCGCGGGGGACCGTCACGCGCTCCACCGGCACGCCATGCGCGGCCAGCTGCTTGGGCTGCAGGAACTGCTCGGCGATCGCCAGCTTCTCCGGCTCGAGATAGCCGGGAATGCGGATGATCTCCATGCGATCACGCAGCGCCTCGGGGATGGAACCGAGCGAGTTCGCCGTCGTGATGAAGAGCACTTGCGAGAGGTCGTAGTCGACCTCGAGGAAGTGATCGTTGAAGGCGTTGTTCTGCTCGGGGTCGAGCACCTCGAGCAGCGCGGCCGCCGGATCGCCACGCCAGTCGCTGCCGAGCTTGTCGATCTCGTCGAGCAGGATGACCGGGTTCACCGATTCCGCGCGACGCATCGCCTGAATGATCCGGCCGGGCAGGGCGCCGATGTACGTGCGGCGATGGCCGCGAATTTCGGCTTCGTCGCGCACGCCGCCCAGCGCCATGCGCACGAACTTGCGGCCGAGCGCATGGGCGATGGAGCGTCCGAGCGAGGTCTTGCCCACGCCGGGTGGCCCCACGAGACAGAGGATGGGCCCCGGGAGATGACCGACGCGGCCGAGCACGGCGATGTGATCGAGGATGCGCTCCTTGACCTCATTGAGCCCGTGGTGATCGTGGTCGAGCGATGCCCGGGCCTGATCGAGGTTGAGTACGTCGTCGGTGCGCGTGGTCCACGGCAGGCCGAGCACCCAGTCGAGCCAGCCGCGGGCGACCGCGGCATCGGGACTCGTGGGGGCGCTCCGCTTGAGCCGTCGCAGTTCCCGATGCGCCCGCGTCGCCACGGCCTCGGGGAGACCGAGGGCGGCAATCTGCTTCTCCATCTCCTCGAACTCGTCGCCGTCTTCCTGGCCGAGTTCCTTGTGGATGGCGCGCAGCTGCTCCTGCAGAAAGAACTCGCGCTGGTTCTGGAAGAGTGAACCGCGCACCTGCTCGTCGATCTTGCGTTCGAGCTTGAGCAGTTCGAGTTCGGTACCCAGCGTGCTCACGAGCCCGGCCGCGAGTGCGTCGAGCGATTCGCTTTCGAGGAGCGCCTGGCGCTGTTCGATCGCAACCTGGAGATGCGCGGCGATCCCAAACGCCATGCGCTCCGGATCTTCGAGCCCCTGCAGCAGCCCCACGACTTCGGTCGGGAGGCGCCGCTGGAGGCCGGCGTACTCTTCGAAAAGCGTCAGCGCATGGCGTACCGTGGCGAGCACGGCATCGGCTGCGGCATCGCGGTCGGCGGCCCGACGCCCCACGGGCGGGTGGGCCATCGGGAACGGCGCGACAGTGGCCTCGAGCAGCGGGGACCCCCGACGCGCCACCACGCGGGTGATGCGCACGCGTTCGACGGCGTCCACGAGGATGCGCATGGTGCCGTTGCCGCCGCGACTGACCTGCTGCACGCGGGCGCGCACGCCGACGCGGAAGAGGTCGGCCTCCTTCGGCACGTTCACGTCGGCGTGCTGCTGCGTGACGAGCACGATCTCGCGCGTGGTGCCGTCGCCGGCGGCGTTGACGGCGGCGAGCGAGCCTTCACGGCCAATCAGGAGCGGCATCGCGACGTGGGGGAACAACACCACGTCCCGAAGCGGAAGGACCGGCAACCTGGGGCTGCCGGTCCTTGCGGAGGTGCGGGCTTTCGGGCTCAGGCTTCCTTCTTCTGCCGCTTGGGCGCGATCTCGAGGAGTGGGGGCGCGCCGCTCAAGACTGCGGTTTCGGTCACGCGCACTTCCACGACATCGTCGCGGGTCGGCAGCTCGAACATGGTGTCGAGCAGGGTTTCTTCGAGGATCGCGCGAAGACCGCGCGCGCCGGTGCCGCGCTTGAGCGCCTTCTGCGCCACGGCGCGCAACGCCGACTCCTCGAAGGTGATCTTCACTTCCTCGAGATCGAAGAGGCGCTGGTACTGCTTGGTCAGCGCGTTCTTCGGCTCCTTGAGGATGCTCACCAGCGCCTCTTCGTCGAGCGCCTCGAGGGGCACGCACACGGGGAGACGGCCGACGAGCTCGGGGATGATGCCGAAGCGGAGCAGGTCATCGGGCTCGACTTCCGCGAAGGGCGTCTTGGGGGTGGTCTGCTTGATGGCCACCACCTTGCTGTCGCTCTTCTTCGTCTCGAAGCCCAGCTGCCGCTTGCCGGTGCGGCTCTCGATGATCTTCTCGAGGCCGTCGAAGGCGCCGCCGCAGATGAACAGGATATCCTTGGTGTTGATCTGGATGTACTCCTGCTGCGGATGCTTGCGGCCGCCCTGCGGGGGCACGCTGGCCACGGTGCCTTCGAGAATCTTGAGGAGCGCCTGCTGCACGCCCTCACCCGAGACATCACGGGTGATGCTCGGGTTCTCCGACTTGCGCGCGATCTTGTCGATTTCGTCGATGTACACAATGCCGCGCTCGCATTCGGCGACGTTGAAGTCACCGGCCTGGAGCAGGCGGACCAGAATGTTCTCGACGTCTTCGCCGACGTAGCCGGCCTCGGTCAGCGTGGTGGCATCGGCGATCGTGAAGGGCACGTCGAGGATGCGGGCCAGCGTCTGGGCGAGGAGCGTCTTGCCGGTGCCGGTGGGACCGATCAGCAGGATGTTCGACTTGTCGAGTTCGACGTCGTCTTCCCGCGCCGACCCGGCGGCATTGATGCGCTTGTAGTGGTTATAGACCGCGACCGAGAGCGCCTTCTTGGCCTGTTCCTGGCCGATGACGTACTGGTCGAGGATGTTCTTGATCTCACGCGGCGTGGGGACCTGCGTGATGGATTCGGCAACCTCGCGCTCCTCGTCCTCGGCAAGAATCTCATTGCAGAGGGCGATGCACTCGTTGCAGATGTAGACCGAGGGGCCCGAAATGAACTTCCGGACGGCGTCCTTGGACTTGCCGCAGAAGGAGCAGCGCAGGTGCTTGTCGTGGGACATGTCGATCCGGAACGGTGGGCAGCCGGGAACGGTCCCGGCGAGACGGCATGACGGGTCCCCTCGCGGGGGAGTCCGCCACTGGTCATGGTAGAGTTAACGCCTGCTGGCGTACAGGGTCAAGCGAACCCCGACCTTGGAAAGTGTCGGCAGCACCCGGGAAACCCCATAGCGCGGGCTTTCGTTCGCGCTACTGTAGAGTGCTGTCACGGTGCTACCCCGCGGGGACGGTTTCGTCCCGCGGCCTCCCCCCGCCCGCAACCCCCGGACCCTCCCCCCGGGGATGAGGTTTTCGCACTCCCATGTGGCCGTTCGAAGGCTTCCTGATGGTCCATATCTCGACCGGGGCCGTCGGTCTGCTCCTCTTCTGGATCCCGGTCATCGGGCGCAAGGGCAGCCAGGCCCACCGGAAGTGGGGGAACATCTACGCCCGGTTGATGCTGGTGACCGCCTCCATGGCCTTCTGCATGGCCATGACCACGCTGGCCTCGCCAATCGTCACCCACCCCAAGCAGGTGGCCCTCAACTGGCCCCAGTACCGCATTGAGGGGATCTTCGGCTGGATGATGGCCTATCTGGCCATCCTCACCGTCCAGCTGGTCTGGCACGGGGTGGTGACCATCCGGAACAAGAAGCAGCACGAGGCCAACCGGCACTGGGCCAATATCGGGATCAACGTACTGGTGATCCTGGCCGCGCTGACCTGCGCCTATCGGGGCTGGCTGATTAAAGAAGCCCTCATGATGTGGTTCGCCGTGGTCGGTGTGGCCTCGGGGCTCACGAATCTCTGGTTCATCCTGCTGGCCACGCCCAGCAAGATCCTGTACCAGCTGGAGCACGTGAAGGCGATCGTCGGCTCGGGGATCTCGGTGTACACGGCGTTCATGGCCTTCGGCTTTGTGCGCCTGGCCCCCGGCCATGCCCTCAACCCCAAGATGTGGGCGATCCCGCTGGCGGTGGGGCTGGTGATCATCATTTACCACCAGGTGCGGATCCAGCTCGCCTTCCGACGGCCGCGTCGCGTCGCGGCCGCGGCCGATCAGACGGCGGCCGCGTGACGGGGCTCTGGCGCCCGCCAGCGCCGACGCCGCGCGGACCGGTCCCTTCGCTCCTCCGCCTCATCTGGCGCCGGGAGAAGGACCTGCTGAGCCTCCTGCCGGACATCGCCTACCGCGAAATGGTGACGCCGCTGGGCTACACCCGGCGCGGTATCCTGCTGGTCAACGACCCGCAGTGGGTGAGCAAGATTCTCTCCGACCACGACACGTTCCCCAAGAACGATCTGTTCGTGGAAGCGCTCGAGGATCTGGTGGGGAACTCGATGTTCGTCACCAGCGGCGACACCTGGCGCCGCCAGCGCAAGATGGTGGACCCCGCGTTCTCGCACATGCGCATCAACCGCGCCTTCGAGTTCATGGGCGCGGCGGTGGACGACTACGAGGCGCGCCTCGCCCGGCAGGCGGCGAGCGGCGAGGTGTTCTCGCTCGACGCCGCCATGAGCCATCTCACCGCCGACGTCATCACGCGCACGATCTTTTCGGTGCCGCTCGACGAAGGGCCGAGCCAGGCGGTGTTCGACAACTTCATGCGCTTCGAGCGACAGGTCGGGAGCATCGACCTCAAGCGCCTGCTCTGGGACAAGCCCTGGAGCCCGCATGAGCAGCCGGCGGCCGTGCGCGAGGCCTGCGCGAACATCCGTGAGCAGCTGGGGCGCATGCTCGACGAGCGACTCAAGCATCCGGAGTACGACGACATTGCCGGCGCCGTGCTCGAGGCGCGCGATACGGACACGGGTCAGCCGTTCACGCGTGAGGAGCTGATCGACCAGCTCGGGGTGTTCTTTCTGGCCGGCCACGAGACGACGGCGAGTTCGCTCACCTGGGCGTTCTTCATCCTCTCGCAGCGCCCGGATGTGGTGGCGCGCATCCGCGACGAAGTGGCGAGCGTCGCCGGCGACGGGCCCGTGCTGCTGGAGCACACGAAGCGGCTGCCGTACATCCGCAACTTCTTCCGCGAAGTGCTGCGGCTCTATCCGCCGATCACCTTCCTGCCGCGGGTGGCCGGCAAGGACACCGAGATCGCCGGCCGCCGCGTGCCGCGCGGCACGATGCTCATGATCGCGCCCTGGTCCATGCACCGGCACGTGAAGCTGTGGAAGGACCCGGAACGGTTCGATCCGGACCGCTTCCTGCCGGAACGCGAAGCGCAGCAGGTGCCGGGGAGCTACCTGCCGTTCGGATCGGGGCCGCGCGTGTGCGTGGGAGCGGCGTTTGCGACCATTGAGACGGCGCTCATTTTGGCGCGGCTCACGCGGCGGTTCGACTTTGTGTCGTTGGACGCCTCGTCCGTGCGGCCATACGCAAGGCTGACGACGAGACCGGCAACGGAGATTCGTGCGCAGGTACGGGTCGCTTCGCTCGACTGATACCGTAGTTCAGGGGCCAGGGGGAAGGGTCTAGGGGGAAGTGAAAGCGGAGGGGGGAGTGCGCGTTGCGCACTCCCCCCTGACTCCTTCTGCCTGGCCTCTACACAACGGTGATCGTGGCAGGCACCCGCTCACGCATGCCAACGAGTGCTCGTCAACGCGCTCACCTCGCGGCCAGTTCCGCCTGCAACGAAATCACGTTGTCAATCAGGCCGTAGACCTTGGCGTCATCGGCGCTCATGAAGCGGTCGCGGTCCGTGTCGCGCTCGATCTGCTCGACCGGGCGGCCGGTGTGCTTGGCCATGAGCTCGTTCATCTTGCTGCGGAGATAGAGAATCTCCTTGGCCTGGATCTCGATGTCGGACGCCGAGCCGCCGCCGCCGTTCTGGGACGGCTGGTGGATCATGATGCGGCTGTGCGGGAGCGCGCTGCGGTGACCGGCGGCGCCGGCGCAGAGCAGGAAGGCGCCCATCGAGGCGGCCATGCCCATGCACGTGGTGTACACGGGGGCCTTGATGAACTGCATCGTGTCGTACATCGCGAGGCCGGCCGAGACCGAGCCGCCCGGCGAGTTGATGTACAGGTGGATCGGCTTCTCCGGGTTGTCCGCGTCGAGGAACAACATCTGCGCAATGATGATGTTGGCCACGTCGTCATTGATCGGCGAACCGAGGAAGACGATGCGGTCCATCAGGAGGCGCGAGAAGATGTCGTACGTCCGCTCGCCGCGGCTCGAGCGCTCGATGATGTACGGCATGTAGATCGATGCCATGCTGCGTCTCTCCAGTACGGAAGTGAAGTCGGGGCGGCTTACGCGCCCGCGACGGGATTCTTCTCGAGCAACCACGTGAACACGCGCTCTTCGGTGATCTCGCGTTCGATCTCCGTGAGGCGGTTGGCCTTCTGGAGCTGCGCGTACACCGCGCCCGGATCAGCGTTCCGGGCCTTCGCCAGCTCTTCGATCTTGGCGTCGACATCCGCCGCGCTCGCCGCGAGGTTCTCCTTCTCGGCGATCGCATCGACGATCAGATCCCGCCGGACCTGACGCTCGGCCATCGGCATGAACTCCTGCCCAAACGTCTGCTTCTGCGCTTCGGGCACGCCGTACATCTGCATGTAGCCGTCCACCAGCTGCATCACCCACGCCTTCGGCACGTCGAACGGATTGGCGGTGATGATCTGCTCGATCAGCTGCCCGCGCACTTCCGCATCGGCCTCACGCTTGGCGTGTTCGCCCATGTCCGTCTTCACCGCGGCACGGAGCGCCTCGATCGTGTCGAAGTCGCCGATCTCGCGCGCGAACGCGTCGTCGAGCGCAGGGAGCGCCTTGCGCTTCACGTCCTTCACCACGACGCGCACCATCTTGGTCACGCCGCGCTGCGCCTCATCGGGGAAGTCCTCGGGCCAGCGCACGTTGCGCTCGCTGGTCGCGCCGGGGGCCGTCTCCATGATGAGCTCTTCGATGCCGGCGATGGCCTGGCCGCCACCGAGCACGATGCGATACTCCTTGCCCTCCGGGAGCGTGCCGTCGGCGTCGGCCGTGGACAGCATCACCGTCACCATGTCACCGGGCGCCGCCTTCTCGTCCACCGGCGTCCACTCGGCCTTCTGCTCGCGAATGCGCTCGATCTGCTCCTCGACCGCCTCGTCCGTCACCGCGGTTTCGGTGCGCGTGACGCTGAAGCCGTCGATCTTTTCGAGGGTGAGCTCGGGGCGCACTTCGCAGTGCAGCTCGAACTCGAGCGGCTGGCCCGGCTCGGCCTTGAGATCGTGCACGTGCGGCTGCGCGGCGAGCTTGAGGCCCTCGCGCTCGATCGCCTCACGGAACGCTTCGTTGATGACGATTTCGATGGCTTCCTGACGGACCGCCTCGGGGAACTTCTTGCGCACCATGCTCGGCGGCGCCTTGCCCGGGCGAAAGCCAGGGATGCGGACCTGCGTCGCGTACTTGCGCGCCGCCTGGTCTTCGTACGACGCGACCGTTTCGGCCGGCACCGTGATCTGGAGCCGCCGGGACACGCCGGCCGTCTCAGTGGGGGTGATGGAGATGTTCATCTTGAGAAATCTAGCAAGGGAGGGGAACAACGGAGAGCGGGCGGACAGGCCGCACGTGAGGGAAGAGGGGGAGCAGTCCGGGGGAGGTGGAAATGACGAAGGGCAGTCCTCTCGGACTGCCCCGTCCTCCCCCTAAGCCCTCCCACCTGGCTCCTGAAATTCAGTGGTGGGCCCCATGGTCCCTCACACCGGTGCCAGTTCCGGCGCTGTGACGTTCCGCTTGGCCGGCGCCCCGCCAATGAGCTCGGCGACGATCTTGCCGCTGGCCACCACGCCCGGCAGCCCCGCGCCCGGGTGGGTGCCGGCGCCGCAGAAGTAGAGGTTCTTGATCTGCTGGTCGCGGTTGTGCGGGCGCATCCACGCCGACTGGGTCAGCACCGGTTGCGGGCCGAAGGCGCTCCCCATGTAGCTGTTGAGCGTCTTCTCGAAGTACCGCGGATCGATGCGCCGCTCGGTGACCAGATGCTGCTGGAGCCCCGGGAGGTAGCGGTCTTCGAGGTACTGCATGATGCGGTCGCGATAGCGCTGGCCCACCGCTTCCCAATCGGTCCCACTGCCGAGATGCGGCACCGGTGAGAGGACGTACCAGCAGTCATGGCCCGGCGGCGCCAGCGACGGATCGGAGGCGGTAGGGCGGTGCAGGTACAGCGAGAAGTCCTCGGCGAGGATCTTCCGTTCGAAGATGTCCTCGAGCAGCGCCTTGTAGCGAGGGCCCATGAGGATCTCATGGTGCTTGATATCGGGGTACTGCTTGCTCGTGCCGAAGTAGAGCACGAACAGCGACATCGACATCTGCAGCTTCTCCATGCGCCGCGCGGTGCCCTGCCGGCCGGCGTGCTTCGGGAGCCAGTTGCGGTAGGCCGTGACCACATCGCCATTGCAGACGACCGTGTCGGCGCGCAGCTGCTCACCGCCCTTGAGCCGCACGCCGGTGGCGCGCTTGGCGTCGTCCACCAGAATCTCTTCGACTTCGCACTCGTAGCGGATCTTGCCGCCAAGATCCTCGAACGCCTGCACGAGGCCGCGCACCAGCGCGCCCATGCCGCCCATCGGGAAGAGCACGCCCCACTGCTGCTCGAGCTTGTGGATGAGCGCATAGACCGACGAGGTAGCGTACGGATTACCGCCGACGAAGAGCGGATGGAACGAGAACACCTGACGCAGGCGCGGGTCGCGAATGTGCTGCTCGGCGAGCGTGGCCAGCGAGCGGTCGGCGCGCGTGCGGATCAGATCCGGCAGCGCCTTGATCATCGAGCCCAGCGTCAGGAACGGCTTGTCGATGAGCGGCATGCCGATGTTGAAGATGCTCCACGACTTCGCGCGGAACTTCTCATACCCCGCCACGTCGGCCGGATTGAACTCCCGCACCTGGCGAATGAGCTCGTCCTTGTCGCCGTTGTAGTGGAAGACGGAGCCGTCTTCGAACCGGACGTTGTAGAACGGATTGACCGGGACCAGGTTCACATAGTCTTCGGTCTTCCGGCGCGTGAGCGCGAAGAGCTCGTCGAAGACCCAGCGCGCGGTGACGATCGTCGGGCCGGCGTCGAAGGTGAAGCCATCCTGCTCGAACACGTAGGCGCGACCACCAGCCTTGTCGAGCTTCTCGACGATGGTGACGTCGTGCCCCTGGGCCTGGAGACGAATGGCTGCGGCCAGACCGCCAAAGCCACTGCCAATGACGACGATGCGCATGAATCGGAGTGCTGAAGGACTGATGAAGACCGACTGCCGCCGCCGCTCAGCGGCGCAGCAGCACGGCGATATGCCACAGGTGAATCACCATCGCACAGAGCATCGCCACGGCGAATCCTTCCGGCGACGGCACCTCCCGGCGATGGAAGATCATCGCCGCAACCAGCGAGCCACCGGCCCCGAGGAACGACACGATGCGCGCCGTGTTGGGCGAGCCCAGTGGCGACTCGGGGTTCCGACGCTGCCAGATGATCAGCACCAGGGCCTCAACCAGGATGAGGACCAGAATACCGATCGGCAGCGCGTCGGAATCGAAAATCGGGACGAGGCGATCCATGCGGGGAGTTCAGTGGCAGACGGGGATCTAACGCCGTAACACGGCGGACGGTGCCCGGGATTCCCCGAGAAACGAAGAGGGCGGCATCTCGGATGCCGCCCCTGTCGCTTATCGGGTGCTGAGAGCGCCCTCGCCGACGTTCGGCTTGGGCGCAGTCCCGAGACTGGTGAGCGGCAACGGATCGTTGCGCAGGGCAAGCCAGAGGGGCAGAGCCATGGCGATCGTGCCCAGGATCGCGGCCGGGATCATGTCCCAGCGGGCGCAGATCACGATCGGGAGCACGCCGTTGAGCGCGTACAGCGCAATCGGGAGGCGATGCGGCGCGATCGCCGACACCCACACCGACGGCGGGATGATCGCCAGCATCACGCGGGCGACCAGAATGCCCGTGAGCAGCCACCCCATCCAGTTGGTGAGCGGCATGCCGAAGAAGATCGGCTTGCCGATGAGCTGGCGCCACGCCGGCAGATGCGAGAGATCGCCGATCTGCCAGAACCAGTGATTGGTCTTCACCATCGCCGGGTCCATGGACACGTCCCACAGCGTGAGGACGACGCCGCCGACGAACGCCCACCACCAGCGCGACGTGTTGTCGTCCTTGCCCGGCAGGAAGCGCCCGCAGATCGCGAGCGACGCCACCAGCATGTAGAACCACGACGTCGGGATGTTGAACGGCACGCGGCCGGCGATCTTGTAGCCCAGCTGGCTCGTGTACTCGTAGGCGCCGAACGGGTAGTCGGTCACCGTGCCGAGGTACTCGGAGGTAAACGCCAGCGCGAAGGCGATCGCGAAGACCGTCAGCGCCTTGCGGGTGCCCACGGCCCACGCGAGGAAGCCAAGGCCGGCAATGGCCCCCAGCGTGACCGTCGTGGCGCCGCCGTAGGCGAAGCCGACCGCCATGACCTTCTGGTTCTGCGGGCTCTGCAGCCAATCCGGATACGGCGGCAGCAGGAACGTCGCGAAGGCGAAGGCCGAGAAGAGCGAGAAGAACGCGTGGCCCACGAGGGCCAGCGACGCCACCTTGAAGAACGTCTCGGCGTTGGCGTCGCGCTGGAACGAGGGTGTCGTCATGCGCTTTGTGGCTCCCACACGATGCGGGGCCCGTGTCCGAGGGCGGAGAGATCAGGCTCCGGCGCACGATAGCGCCAGGCGTTCCAGAGAATCCCAACCCGAGCCATGCGGCCGATCCGGGCCCGCGTGGAAATCGTATCGTACCCCTGCGCCTCTATTGCGCTGAGGATGCCGGCGTAGCCGTTGGCGCAGGCCGCCGCGCAGCGCTGCGCATCGGCGGCGAGCAGGGCAATGCCGGGCATGGCGGCCGCGTAGAGCGCGCGGGCGCGGCTCACTTCGAACGCCATCAGGCGAGCCCACCCGGGCTCGCGCACCAGCTCGGGACCACGCGTCAGCACGTCCTGCGGGCAGAGCCCGAATCGTGCCATGTCCTCGGCCGGGAGATAGCAGCGGCCGCGATGCGCATCTTCACCCACATCCCGCAGGATGTTGGTGAGCTGCATGGCGGTGCCGAGCGTGCGGGCGTAGCGAATAGCCTGCTGGCGCATGGAGGGACCCGCCGGCACACCGAACACGTAGGTGCACATCTCCCCCACGGAGCTGGCGACCCCCTCGCAGTACTGCTCGAGCTCACACCAGGTCTCGTAGGTGTGCGCTTCGAGATCGCGGCCGACGCCGTCGAGCAGCTCGAACAGGGGATCGGGCGCCACCTCGTAGCTGCGGCTCACCCACGCCATCTCGCGGAAGATCGGCCCGCTGGGGCGGCCATCGAGCGCCGCCTGCAACTGCTCGCGGTACTCGTCGAGCTGGACGCGCAGCGCCCGCAGGTTGTTGTGATCGGCCTGATCCACCAGGTCGTCGGCCACGCGGCAGAAGGCGTACAGCGCGTACGCGGCGCGTCGCTTCTCGGTGGGCAGCAGCTTGCTGGCCAGCGAAAAGGTGCGGGCATGCGCCATGGTGATACGGGCGCACTCCGCCGCGTCATCCAGAGACCCGGACACGATGCCCGGCTGGGCAGCAGTCGCCTTCGCAGTCGCTATCGCGCTCATGCCACCTGGAGCGAGGGACGCCGTGAGGTCATCGAAACGGGATCGGGCAGGTAGACAGTTCGCGCGGGAGCCCCTGCTGTCAGGGATGCCCCGACTAGTGAACGCCAGTCAGGGCAAGAGGTTCCCGCATCATTCCGGGGCCGGGCACAGAGGTGTCCCGGCAGCTGCTCCATTTTGCGACCGCCCGGTCCTACTGTCAACTACGGCTGACACTCTGGACTGACCGAATCCCCGTCATCGCCGGCCGTCCCCCCACAAAAACGAGCGGGCGCGGGGAAACTCCCCGCGCCCGCCGTGTCCTGCCACCCCGGAAGCGTTACGGCTTCGTGTTCGGGTTGTTGTCCGTCTCCGTGCGCGGAAGCGGGTAGCACGTCTGGTTGCCGACGGCCTGGTAGCCGGGCTTGAAGTACGTGCCGCCAGCCGGCGTGATGTTCGAGATCGCCGCCGGCGCGCGGCGGAGGTCCGCCACGCGCTTGCCTTCGAGGTAGAACTCAAAGGCGCGCTGGTTGAAGAACTCCGTCAGCACGGCCGCATCGGTCGTGGCGCCGGTGTAGGCCGGGAGGCCCAGCGCGGCGCGACGGCTCTGAATGAGCGCCAGCATCGCCGAGGTGCCGGTGGCTTCGGCGACGATGTAGTCCGCCTCGAGCTTCGAGGCGAGCCGCATCGGCGACCCGTAGGCCGGGAACTTGGTCTGCTGGAAGTAGCCACCCGGAAGATTGCCGTCCTGCGGAGCCGCCGTGGCGGCCGCGCCGGTGCGGTACGTCACGCGCGGGTCGTTCACACGGAAGAACGGCGCCACGGAGAGGTTCGCCCGGTCGAACGAGAAGATCCACTGACGGTTCGACAGACGATTGCGGTTGGCCGCGTCGTCCGTGTAGCGCAGGTCATACTGGAAGCCGGCCGGCACGGCGGCCGCATCGGCCGCCGCCCCCGCCTTGTCACCCTTCTGCAGACGGGCACGGGCGCGGCCCACGCGCGACGCGTTGGCCAGCGAGACGCCTTCGGTGCTGGCGTTCGCGGTGCCCACGTCGATCGCCCGCGAGAACCAGAACGCGGCCGTGTCGAGGAGCGCCGACGTCGTGAGCTTGGGGCCCGACGACAGCGTGCCTTCGCAGAAGTCGCTCGCGATCTGCAGCACGGCGAAGCCACGCGCGAACGCGGCACGGGCCACGTTGATGTTCGTGGCCGGCGTCGGCAGCGCGAGATCCAGCACCTGCTTGGACGACGCCGCCGCGAGCGACAGCGGTGCCCACACGTCGGTCGAGAGGGAGCCGTTCAGGTCGGTGATCTGACGGAAGCCGAACTCGTTACGCGTCGGGAAGGTGTCACCGACGTTCGTCTCCTCGGTGAACCAGGAGACGTACGCGGCCGCCAGTCCCTCCGCGAACGCGAGGTTCTGCATCGCCGAGAGCGCCAGCGTGGCACCGCTCGAGACCGGATCGACCGTGCTCGCGTCGATCACGTTCGGATTGGTCACGGTGAGGAACTGATCACCGCAGGCCGATGCTCCGAGGAGCATGACGGTGCCCGCGGCCGTGCGCGTGACGGCGCGACGGAAATTCTTGATGGGCATGGTCGCGGTCAGAAGTTGAGGTTGAGACGGACGACAGTCGTCTTCGGATTCGGCAGCGTCAGGAAGTCCTGGCGCGAGAAGGCGCCGGTCTGCGAGTTCACTTCCGGGTCGAAGCCTTCGTAGTTCGTCCACAGCTTGACGTTCTGCAGCGCCACCGTGACCGAGAGGTTGGTGATGCGCTTGTTCGTCCAGCCGAGCAGCGAGTTCGGCAGGGTGTACGTCGCCGACACTTCACGCAGACGCGTGAAGTCGCCCGGCTGCAGGTAGGCGTCGGTCACGTCGTTCACCGTCGCCGCGCCACCGTTCTTCTGCACAAAGGCGGGCTGGCCGGCCGTCAGGTTGCCGTAGCGACGGAGGCGCTCGTAGGCCGAGAGCTTGTTCACGTCGATGCGGTTCTGCGCCACCGGGATCTGCGTCTCACGGAAGAACGCCGTGAAGTTCTGCACGAGATAGTCCCGCTTCGAGTCGAGCAGGGCCGCCACGCGCAGGTTCTTGAACAGCGTCACCGTGTTCGTGAGGTTCCACTCGAGCGTCGGGAACAGGTTGCCCATCGGCGTCAGCGTGTCGTTCACGATGACCTTGTTGTTGGCCACGTCGATCGACTGGATCTGCTTGGACACGTACACACCGACCTGCTGGCCCACGAGCGTGCGGCCCGAGGCGCCGAGCGCGAACGGCGCGACGCCGCCCAGGCTCGTGAGTTCGTTGTGCAGCGTGTTGGCACCGAAGCGGACATCCCACTTGGCGTTCGGCATGTTGAGCGCCGCGATGTTCAGGCCGAGCTCGACGCCGCTGTTCAGCACGGAGCCCAGGTTCGCCAGCGGGTTGCTGTTGAAGCCGAGCGACGGCGGAATGGGCCGCGTGATGATCAGGTCCTTGGTCTTCTTGTTGAAGTACGTGAGCTCCATGCCCACGCGGTTGTTGAAGAAGCCGGCATCGATACCCGTCTCGAACTCCGTGCCGCGTTCCGGCTTGAGGTCGGGGTTACCGGGGTTGCCGAGGACCACGCCGGCGCCCGCGGTGCCGGTGATGTTGTACGTCGCGGCGGCGAGCGTCGTGAGCGCGTCGCCGGGGCCAGGCGACCGGCCCGTGGTACCCCACGAGGCACGGACACGCAGCTGGCTCACATAGCGCGAGAGCGGCTGGAAGAAGTCTTCTTCCGAGATCGTCCACGTACCGCCGATCTTGGGCAGGAAGAAGGACGGCGACTGCGAACCGAACGACGAGTTGCGGTCAACGCGCGCGCCGAGCTGAATGAAGCGACGGTTGGCCGAGCCAAGCTGCAGCTGCCCGAAGTAGCCGTACTGGCGCTGCTCGGTGAAGCCGCTGCTGCCGGTGTTGATGGCAGCCGAGCCGATCGAGTTGTTGGCGTTCGTCACGAAGCCCGTACCCGTCGAGCTCACGACCTGGTTGCGCGACGAGATCACCTGCAGGCCGAAGGACAGATTGCTTTCGATGTCCATGGCCCAGTTCTTCTTCATGTTGCCGCTGTAGTCGAACGTGTAACGCTCGGCGCCACGCGAGGCCATCGCACGGTTGCCGCCGTCGTTCAGGCCGCCCCACCAGAGCGAGTCGTTCTTCGGCTGGAAGAAGTCCGTGAGTTCACCGGAGTAGTCCATACCGCCGATGAAGCGGTTCGTGAACCAGGTGGTCGGCGCGTAGTTGGCCGTCAGCGAGCTCGTGACGCGCTTCGTGAGCAGGCGATTCTGCTTGGACGCGATGGCGTTGTAGTGACGACGCGAGAACCAGCCGTCGTTCGTCGCCTGACCCGTCGGCGAGTCATTGCGCGTGAGCGGCGAGCCGAGCATCGCGCCGCCGAGCCAGCCGAAGATGTTGTTGTCGTTGTCCGGCAGGTCAACCTGCGTCTGCACGAGGCCAAGGCCGGCGTCGAAGTTGAGCTTCGAGTTGGCGATGTAGTTGGCGTTCGTGCGGATGTTGTAGCGGTTGAAGCGGTTGTTCGGCAGCACGCCGAACGTGTTGTCCGAGCCGTACGAGAGGTTGTAGCCGTAGTTCTGGCCACCGCCACGCCCGTTCCAGTTCACGATGCGGCCTTCGCCCTGCTGGAAGGCGTTGACACGCTCGAGCGGGTTGTCGCTCACCAGGTCACCCACCGCCTTGCCGCGGCAGAGCGGGTTGGTCGACGTCGCGGCGACGGCCGCCGCCGTGCACAGCGCGTAGTTCGACGGGGGCGAGAAGTTCTTGTCGGACGTGCTCTGCTCGGCGCGGACGTTCTGCGTGAACGTGCTCGAGCCGGCCTTGCCCTTCTTGGTGATGATCTGGATCACGCCGGCCGAGGCGTCGGCGCCGTACAGCGTCGCGGCGGCCGGGCCCTTCACGACTTCGATGCTCTCGATCTCTTCCGGGTTCAGGTCGTTGAAACGGTCGAACGACTGACCCGACTGGTTCGCGCCGATGAAGCCTTCATTGAGGCGCACGCCGTCGATGAAGATGAGCGGCTGGTTCGAGAGGTTGATCGACGACGCGCCGCGGATGCGGATGCTCGTCGCCACACCCTTCGTGCCCGACTGCGCCGAGAGCGCGACACCCGGGACGCGCGACTGCAGCATGCTGGCCACGTTGGTGATCGGGGCGTCCTTGATGATGTCCGCCGCTTTCACGGAGGCGACGAGCGCCGACTGCGCCTTACGCTCCTGGTTACCGGCCGTACCGGTGACGACGACTTCCGAGAGGTTGATCGCCGACTGCTCGAGCTTGATGTTCAGCGTGACCGACTGGCCATCCGCCACACGGATCGAGTCGCGCGTGGACTTGTAGCCGAGCCGGAGGACCGAGATCTGCACCATGCCGGCGCGGACGGCGGTGAGGCGATAATCGCCTTCGGCGTTGGTCTGCGTACCGAACGCCGTACCGGTGATCTGAATGCGTGCGTCAGCAATGGGGGCCTTGCTGGCGGCATCCGTCACCTTGCCGGTGATCGTACCGGTCTGCGCCTGGGCGACGACCGGGAACGCGAGCACTGGCAGGGCCAGCCCCGCAGCCCGGAGGCGACGCATGAGGCGAGGGAGGGAAGGGAAGGACATCAACCGTTTCCTTTGGAGGGAATGAGGGTGAGACGACCAGCGCTGGAAGCCGGACATGCGGGAAGTCCGGCCCAGGTCGCTGGGGGGCGAAATGTGGCGACACACCGGTTCGTTTCCAACTGGGGACCCAACTGGTACAAATACGGAGCGGCTGGTCCCCGTTTCAAACCGGTTCGGCCAACGGCGCTCCACCCCCCGCAACAGCGGCCGAGACGCTCTCGTCACCGGAAAGATTCCCGGACCGGTATATGCGCAGTCCGGACCGGCCTAGTCATATGAGATAGCCGGTTATTCCCTGCTTGACTCTGCCCGTACCCATGGGCACGTTGACGGCGCTGGTTGACGAGTGCCAAAACGGACTGTGAGATCGGACTGATAAGTCCTATAGCGCCCGGCACTTGCGCGGCCCACTCCCCCCGCTGTGCGATGACACCCTACGTCACATTTCTGCTCTATCTGGTCGCGATCGTCGGCTTTGTCGGCCTGGCGCTGTCGCTCAACGCGGTGCTCGGCCCCAAGCCGACCGCGACGACCACGAAGCTCGAGCCCTTTGAGTGCGGCGCCACGGTGGTGGACGTCCTGAACGTGAAGGCGGTGCCGATCAAGTATTACGCGGTCGCCATTCTGTTCATCCTGTTCGATCTCGAAACCATGTTCCTGTTCATCTGGACCTTGGGAGCGCGACCGCTCTCGGGCTTCATGATGTTCACCTTCTTCCTGTTTACCGCGTTGCTGGTGCTCTGCCTGCTCTATGTCTACAAGGCACGCATCCTCGAAGCGGTGACGGAGTAGCGGATGTACGGCAAGCGGCTTCCCATCGTCGATACGGGCGCGCATGCACCACTCGCGACCAAGGCGGCGACGCATCAGAAAGACGGCGCGTTCGAGTTCCTCACGACGCGCAAGGATGAGCTGATCGGCTGGGCGCGCAAGTTCTCGCTCTTCCCCTATCCGTTCGTCACGGCCTGCTGCGCCATGGAGTTCATGGCGGTCAGTGCGTCCAACTACGACACCGACCGCTTCGGCGCCGCGCTCCCGCGCTTTTCGCCGCGCCAGGCCGACCTGCTCATGGTGGTCGGTACGGTGACCCAGAAGCAGGCGCCCATTCTCCTCAAGGTCTACGAGCAGATGTGCGAGCCGAAGTGGGTGATGGCCTTCGGCGTCTGCGCGAGCACGGGCGGGTTCTATCAGAACTACGCGTCGCTGCCGGGGATCGACCGGATCATCCCGGTGGACATCTATGTCCCGGGCTGTCCGCCCCGACCGGAGATGGTCATCGACGGGATCATGCGGCTGCAGGAAAAGATCGCCAACAGCCGCCACCCCATCATCAACGACCGATTCTGACGTGACTGCCCCACTCTTCGACCGGCTGCGCCAGCAGCTCTCCCCCGGCGAAGCGGGGCACGAGGGCCCGGTGAGTGCCGAGACGCCGATCGTCTGCCGCGGCGTGCAGCACCACATCCTGGTCTTCGAGCTCATGCCGGAGCAGCTCCTGCCGGTCGCGACGCGCCTGCGCGATGAATTTGGTTTCGACCTGTTCCTCGACGTGACCGCCGTGGACTGGCCCGAGGCCGCGCGCCGTTTCGAAGTGGTCTACCACTTCCTCTCGACCACGGCGCATGTCCGCGTGCGCCTCAAGACGCGCGTCACCGCCGAGGACCCCACGGTGGACTCGCTGACGCCGCTCTATGGGTCGGCTGCCTACATGGAACGCGAATGCCACGACATGTACGGCATCCAGTTCCGCGGGCACGGTGATCTCCGTCCCATTCTCCTCTACGAGGGCTTCGTCGGGCACCCCCTGCGCAAGGATTATCCGAAGCAGGCGGAGCAGCCCCTCGTGCCGTACCGTCCGCCGCAGAGCGCCCTTGTCCGCTAGCCCGATCCCCCGCCCGCCGATTCCGAATCCGGTCTCGACGACGCTCACGGCGTCGCGCGAGGACACGGTCATCGTGAACCTCGGCCCGTCGCATCCGGCCACGCATGGCACCGTGCAGATCATCGCCGAGCTGGATGCGGAAAAGGTGCTGCGCACTGATGTGCACTGCGGCTATCTGCATCGCGGCTTCGAGAAGGAGTGCGAGGATCACACCTGGCACAACCTCATCCCGTATGTGGACCGGCTGAACTACTGCTCGGCGCTGATCAACAACTTCGCGTACTGCGATGCGGTCGAGCAGCTCATGGGCATCGAGATCACGCCCCGCACCAAGTACCTGCGCACGCTGCTCGCCGAATACTCGCGACTGGCCGACCACCTGACCTGTGTGGCTGCGCAGCTCATGGAGCTGGGGGCCATGACGGCATTCCTGTATCTCGTCACGGTGCGCGACTCGATGTACGAGCATCTGGCCGCGATCACCGGCGCGCGCGTGACCTACACATTCGGTCGGATCGGCGGGCTGGCCTTCGATGTGCCGGCCGGGTGGTTCGAGCGCCTGACCGAGATCCTCAAGGACTACGAGGAGTACATCGAGCGCGTGCACGGGCTGGTCGATCGGAACCGCATCTTCATCGATCGCATGCGCGATGTGGGCGTGATCAGCACCAAGGACGCGATTCATTGGGGCTTCACGGGCCCGATCCTCCGCAGCACCGGCGCCGCCCGCGACCTGCGCAAGGACATGCCGTACCTCGCCTACGGCGAGCTCGATTTTGACGTGCCGGTGGGGATCAAGGGCGACAACTACGATCGCTACTACGTGCGCATGCGCGAGATGGACGAATCGGTGTACATGATTCGTCAGCTCATCGACATGGTGCCGGATGGGCCGATCATGGTGGACGACCGCCGCTGCGTCTTCCCCGAGAAGCAGCTGGTCTACACCGAGATCGAATCGCTCATCAACCACTTCAAGCTCGTGATGGAAGGGCCGGTGGTGCCGGCCGGTGACATCTACGTGGCGCACGAAGGGGCGAACGGCGAACTCGGGTTCTACTGCGTCAGTACCGGCGAAGGGCGCCCGCACAAGGTGCATGTGCGCTCCCCCAGCTTCGTGCACATGGGGGGCGTCCACACCATGCTCAACGGCTATCAGCTCGCCGACGTGGTCACGACCTTCGGGTCGGTGAACATGATCGGCGGTGAGTGTGATCGATGATGGACCAGACGTCCGAACGCCCGCGCGTGGCCGCGACGGGATCGATGACCAGCATTCAGCACCTCATCCCCGAGTTCGAGCGCTGGAAGGCGCGCTACCCGGAGGGCTTCGAGGGGTCGCTGACCATCCCGTGCCTGCATCGCATCCAGCAGGAGCGCGGCTACATCGCCGACAGCGATGTGGACGAGCTGCAGGCGTATCTCGGCGTGCCTCGCACCCAGATCGACGAGGTGCTGGGGTTCTACACGATGTTCACGCGCGAGCCCATCGGCCGGCATCACCTGCAGGTGTGCCACACGCTTTCGTGCGCGCTGCGGGGCTCGGAGGGCTTGCTCCGCTATCTCACCGGCAAGTTGGGCATCGAGCCGGGGGAAACGACCCCCGACGGCCTGTTCACGCTGAGCACCGTGGAGTGCCTCGCGAGTTGCGGCACGGCGCCCATGATGCGCGTGAACGAGGCCTACCATGAGAACCTCACGCCGGCGGCGGTGGACGCGCTGCTGGAGCAGTTGAGCCATGAGTGAGCCCGTGGTCTACACCCCGCAGGGGAAAGACGGCTCCGTGACCGGCGTGAAGTTCTTCATGAACCACGAGGTCACCGAGACGTCGCATACGCTGGCCGCGTACAAGGCGCGGGGCGGCTATCAGGCGCTCGAGAAGGCGCTGAAGACGCTGCAGCCGGCAGATGTCACCAAGGAAGTGAGCAACGCCGGCCTCCTCGGGCACGGCGGCGCGGCGTTTCCGGCCGGTCGCAAGTGGGGCGTCATCAAGCCGAACGACGGCGAGCCGCACTACGTCTGCATGAATGCGGACGAAGGCGAGCCCGGGACGTTCAAGGACCGCTGGATTCTGCAGCACACGCCGCATCTGACGCTCGAAGGGTTGATGCTCGCGTCGTATGCGATCGGCGGCCGCCACGCCTTCATCTACATTCGCGGCGAGTTCGATCTGCCGTACCGTCGCATCCAGGGCGCGGTGGACGAGGCCTACGAGGCCGGCCTGCTCGGGCAGAACATCCTGGGCACGAACTACTCGCTGGATGTGGTCGTCTATCGCGGCGCCGGTTCGTACGTCTGCGGCGAAGCGTCGGCGATGCTTGCGTCGCTCGAGGGCAAGAAGGGGTGGCCGCGAAACCGTCCGCCGCGCCTCACGGTGAAGGGGCTCTATCAGCGGCCGACGGTGGTCAACAACGTCGAAACGCTGGCCAACGTCCCGGTCATTCTGACGCTCGGCGCCGAGGGCTTCCGCAAGGTCGGTACCCCCAAGAGCCCGGGGACGCAGATGATCTCCATCTCCGGGCATGTGAACCGCCCCGGGGTGTACGAGGTCGAGTACGGGTACTCCTGGGAGCAGTTCATTTTCGAGGATTGCGGCGGCATTCAGGGCGGGCGCGACCTCAAGTGCATCATCCCCGGTGGTGTCTCCACCAAGATTCTCAATCGCGATGAACTGCGGGGCGTGACGCTCGATCACAACGCCGCGCTGAAGGCCGGTTCGCAGCTCGGCTCCGGCGGTATGATCGCGATTGCCGAGGGCACGTGCATGGTGCGCGCGGCGCGCAACATCCAGCGCTTCTATCACCATGAGTCGTGCGGGCAGTGCACGCCCTGCCGTGAGGGGATGGGCTGGATGGAGCGCGTGCTCGATCGGATCGTGAAGGGGCAGGGGCGACCGGAAGACATCGACCGGCTCTATGGCATTTCGGATGCCAATGACGGCACGACGGTCTGCTCGCTGGGCGACTCGGCCGGCTACGCCATTACGGCCATCCTCGATCATTACCGCGAGGAGTTCGAGTACTTCATCACCCACAAGCGGTCCATGTACGACGGGCGTCTCGCGGTGGTCGATCCCTTCGAGGGCGCGGTGCCCACGCCGATGGCGCCACGACTGGCGGGGGCTCGCGCATGAGCCAGGCCACCCGCAAGCGCGGCAACAACGAGCCAGTCGATACCAGCAGCACGATCGACTTCTTCATCAACGGCACGCCGTGCACGGCGTACAAGGGCGAGTCGGTGATCCAGGCGGCGCGGCGCGCCGGCGTGGACATCCCGCACTTCTGCTGGCACCACGACTTGTCGGTGCCGGGCAATTGCCGCATCTGCATGGTGGAGGTGGAGCAGGAGAGCGGCGATCCGTGGTTCGATATCGGCTGCAACATGCCGGTCACCGCCGGGATGCGCGTGCTCACCGAATCGGAAAAGGTGAAGAAGCTGCGTCGCGAAACGATGCAGTTCATCACCCTGAACCACCCGGTGGACTGCGGGATCTGCAACAAGTCGGGTGAGTGCCTGCTGCAGGACTATCACTACGAGCACAACGGGATGGCGTCGCTGTCGCGCGATGCGAAGACGCACGCGACCAAGTTCTACCCGTTGAGCGATCGCATCATGCTGGACAACGAGCGGTGCATCATGTGCACGCGCTGTGTCCGATTCACGCATGAGGTGTCGGAGAGCCATGCGCTGGCGGCGGTGTACCGCGGCGACCACGCGCTCATCCGCCCGGCCGAAGACGCCAATTTCAACACCGACGCCTACTCGGACAATGTCATCGACATCTGCCCGGTGGGCGCGCTGCTGTCGCGCGAGAATCTCGATCACGCGCGGGTGTGGTACACCAAGCCCACCGCGTCGGTGTGCCCGGGCTGCTCGCGAGGCTGCACGGTGAACGTCTGGAGCCGCCGGCCGGAATGGGCGCTCAAGGCGCTCGATCCGTATCTCAACTCGCGCATCGAGCGCGTCACGCCGCTCGAGAACCCGGCCGTGAACGGGCCGTGGATCTGCAACAAGGGGCGCGATCTCGCGAAGATCTTCGAGCGGCCGCGCGCCGATGCGGCGATGATCGGCGGTCAGCCGGCGTCGCTGGCCGAGGCCACCGCCAAGGCGGCGGCCTTGCTGGCGGGCGCCCACCGCGTGGTCGCGCTGGTGTCGAGCTGGGCGTCGAATGAGGAGCTGACGGCGTTCCGCGACACGATCGGCGCCGCCCTTGGCGGCCGCCTGACCGGGTATGCCAAGGCCGACCATGTGCCGCAGCCGGGCGAGGTCGTGGAAGACGGACTGCTCATCAAGGCCGACAAGAACCCCAACATGACCGCGGCGCTGGCGCTGTATCCCGCGCTGCCGGCCGATGTGGCTGGAGCGCTGGCGGGCGCCGATGTGGTGCTCGTGTGGGGCGAAGGGTTTGACGCGGCGCAGCTGCCGAGCGGCGCCCGCGTGATCCGGCTCGACAGCTACGCGCACGCCGATCTGGCGCGGGCCGATGTGTTCCTGCCCATCAGCATCATGACCGAGCGGAGCGGGCACTACACCAACTGTGAGGGCACCGTGTCGCCGTTCACGGCGGTCTTCCAGCCGCAGCCCACGGTGGCGCATGCGGCCACGCTGTTCGCGCAGCTGGCGCCGACGGCGGCGGGGGTGGGCGCATGACCCCGAGTCTGTGGCCCGATCTCGCCATCACGCTGGTCTTCATCGGCTACGCGATGGTGATGCTGCTCAGCTTTGGTGGCCTGCTCACCTGGGTCGAGCGCAAGCAGAGTGCGGTGATGGCCGATCGTGTCGGCGCCAACCGGGCCTACATCCGCATCCCCTTCACCAAGATCAAGCTGGTCTGGCTGGGGCTGTTCCACGGCATGGCCGACGGCGCGAAGATGCTCCTCAAGGAGAACTTCAAGCCCAAGGCGCACGACAAGGTCGGCTACTTCCTCGCGCCGTTCATCGTGTTTTCGCCGGTGCTGCTGGTGTTCGCGGTGGTGCCGTTCGGCGGGACGATCGTGCCGGGGCAGTTGATCCCGGCGCTGGCCGGGTGGTTTGGCGATCGGGCGTATCCGATGCAGATCGCGACGCTCGATGCCGGGTTGCTCGTGGTGTTCGCCTTCAGCGGGCTCACGATCATCGGCGCGATGCTCGCTGGCTGGGCGTCGGAGAACAAGTTCTCGCTGCTCGGTGGCCTGCGTGCGGGATCGCAGATGATTTCGTATGAGCTCGTGATGGGGCTGACCATCATGGGGCTCATCCTCGTGTACGGCACGGTGGATCTGGGGGCCATCGTGCAGCGGCAGTCGGGCACGCTCTTCGGCGTGCTGCCGGCGTGGGGCATCTTCTACCAGCCGGTGGCGGCGTTTCTGTTCCTCACGGCGGCGATCGCCGAGAACAAGCGCATTCCGTTCGACCTGCCGGAAGCCGAGTCGGAACTGATCGCCGGCTACTTCACGGAATACAGCGCGATGAAGCTCGGGCTCTTCATGTTCTCCGAGTTCATCCAGATCGCGGTCGTGGGCGCGCTCTTCGCGACGCTCTTCCTGGGCGGCTACAACCTGCCGTTCATGACCGACGCCGGCTTCACGCTCCCCGGCGGGACGGTGATTGCCCTGAGCCAGCAGATTCGCGTGCCGCTGCAGCTGCTGACGTTCCTGGGCAAGGTCGCCTTCATGTGTGTGCTGCAGATCCAGATTCGCTGGACGCTGCCGCGCTTCCGGTATGACCAGATGCTCGGCCTGAGTTGGAAACTCTTGCTCCCGCTGTCGCTCGCGAATCTCGTGGCGACGGTGGTGGGCGTGTATGTGACGGGAGGGGCGGCATGACCGCGATCGAACCGATGCGCCCGGATGTGGACGACGTGTCCGTCCCGGCCGCTGCGCCGTCGGCCTCGGTGCCGACGCGCCCGCGCAAGCCGCCCGTGCGGTATGCGCGCAAGCAGTACTGGAACGAGCCCACGCTGACGCTCTGGGAGAAGCTCTATCTCCCTGAGGTGCTGCGCGGCATGGCGATCACCACGGGCGTGTTCCTGCGGAACATGGGGAAGTGGCTCACCGGCCGGAAAGGCGCGGTGACGACGTACTACCCCGAGGAGAAGCGGGCGGACTTCGCGCCACGCAACCGCGGCAAGCATATCCTGACACAGCGCCCCGACGGGTCGCCGCAGTGTATCGCGTGCAACATGTGCGCGACGGTCTGTCCGGCCAAGGTGATCGAGATCGAGTCGGGATTTGATCCGAACGATCCGGCGCACCCCAAGTATCCGGTGCGCTTCGAGATCGACTACTCGCGGTGCGTCTTCTGCGGCCTCTGCGTGGAGGCGTGCCCGGAGGATGCCATCCGCATGCAGCAGGACGTCCCCGATCTCGTCTCGGAAGACCGCTACAACATGTGGCTGACCATGGATGAGATGCTGACGTGGAAGCCGCAGTCGGACGTGGCGAAGCCCTATCCCCCCAAACCCGTTCCGCTCACGCTGAGCGCGAACGTGCAGCGAGGGCGCCAGTCATCGAAACCGTGATCCTGGCCCTCATCGGCGCGCTGGCGCTGGTGAGTGCGGCCTCGATGCTGGTGTTGCGGGAGCCCATGCGCGTCGCGCTGGCCCTGATCACCACGATGACGGCGCTCGGCGCCGTCTACGGCCTCCTGGGCGTGCACTTCATTGCGGCCTTTCAGGTGCTGATCTACGTCGGCGCCGTGATGGTGTTCATGGTCTACGTGATCATGCTCCTGCAGCTGCGTGAACCCGCCGGGCAACGTCGCTTCTCGAAGTGGCTGATTCCGGGGGTGGTCGTTGGCGCCGCGCTGAGCGGGGTGCTCGGTGTGGCGGTCTCGCGCAGCGGCAATGCGCCGGTCACCACGGTCACCGGGACGTCCACGTTCGGCCTCGTGCAGTTTTCCTCCGCGTTTCTGAGCCAGTACTGGCTCGAGTTCGAACTCACCACGGTGCTGCTGGTGTCTGCGATCGTGGCGGCGCTGGCGGTGATCAACGTGAGCCGTCGGACGCAGGCGGCGGCCGCGCCGGCGGCCAGTGGGGAGGCGACCCGTGGATAAGACCCAGGCGCTGCTCTTCCTCTCCGGCGCCCTGTTCGTGCTGGGCTTTCTGGGGGTCGTGATCCGGCGCAACGCGCTCGTGATGCTGATGTGCATGGAGCTCATGCTCAACGGTGTGAACTTGAGCCTCGTGACCTTCTCGCAGGCGCGCGGCGACGCGGCCGGGGCGGTCATGGTGTTCCTCGTCTTTGTGGTGGCCACCGCCGAGGTGGCTCTCGCGATCCCGATCGTGCTGCTGCTCGTGCGGCATGCGCGCTCGCTCGATCTCGATCGCTTCACTCAGCTCAAGGGTTAAGGGCGCATGGCACATCCCCTGGCCCTCATTGCACTCCTGCCACTGGTCGGGTTCGCCATCAATGGCACCCTGGCCACGGCATTCGGCGGCAAGAAGCTCGGCCATACGGCCTCGGCGCTCATCGGCTGCGCGATGCCGCTGGCGGCGTTCGGGCTCACGATCGCCACCTTCCTGCAACTGCAGGCGAGCGGGTTCACGCCCATCGTGGAGCCCTTCTACCGCTGGGCGGCGGTGGGCGGCACGAGCTTCGACATCGCCTTCTACTTCGATCGCCTCAGTGCGGTCATGACGCTCATCGTGACGGGTGTGGGCAGTGTGATCCACATCTATTCGACGGGCTACATGCACGACGACAAGAGCTTCGGGCGCTTCTTTGCGTACCTGAATCTCTTCCTGTTCTTCATGCTCCTGCTGGTGCTCGGGCGCTCGATGCTCGTGCTCTTCGTGGGGTGGGAAGGGGTCGGGCTCGCGTCGTATCTGCTGATCGGTTTCTGGTTCGACGATCTTGCCAACGCCAAGGCCGGCCGGAAGGCGTTCATCACGAACCGCATCGGCGACGCCGGCTTCCTGCTCGGCATGTTCCTGCTGTACCGCGCGTTCGGCACGCTCGACATGGACGCCATCAATGCGGCGTTCGCGGCGGGGCCGGTCACCATGGTGAGCGCGAGTCTGGTCGGGCTGCTGCTGTTTGTGGGCGCCACCGGCAAATCGGCGCAGATCCCGCTCTATGTGTGGCTCCCCGACGCCATGGCCGGTCCGACGCCCGTCTCGGCGCTCATTCACGCGGCCACCATGGTCACGGCGGGCGTGTACCTCGTGGCCCGCATGCATGGCGTGTATGCGATGGCCCCCGAGGCGAGCCACGTGATCGCCGTCGTGGGCGTGCTGACGGCGTTCTTCGCGGCGACGATCGCGCTCGTGCAGAACGACATCAAGAAGGTGCTGGCCTACTCCACCGTCTCGCAGCTGGGCTTCATGTTTCTGGCGCTGGGCGTGGGCGCGTATGGCGTGGCGATCTTCCACGTGGTGACCCACGCCTTCTTCAAGGCGTGTCTGTTCCTGGGCGCCGGCAGCGTGATCCACGCGCTGGGTGGGGAGCAGGACATCCGGAAGATGGGCGGGCTGCGGAAGCACATCCCGGTGACGTTCTACACGTTTGCCATTGCCACCGCGGCCATCGCGGGGATTCCGGGGCTCGCCGGCTTCTTCTCGAAAGACGAGATCCTCTGGTACACCTTCTCAAGCGAGCACGGCGGGGCGGCGTGGCTCTGGGGGCTCGCGGCGCTGACCGCGCTCATGACGGCGTTCTACATGACACGCCTGCTGTGGCTCACGTTCTTTGGCGCATCGCGCATGAGCCATGAGGTTGAGCATCATGTGCACGAGTCGCCGCTCAGCATGACCGGCGTGCTCGGCGTGCTGGCCGTCCTCTCGGCGGTTGGCGGCTACATCAAGCTGCCGCACTTCCTCGAGCCGCTGCTGCCACTGCCAAAGGTCGTGGAAGCCCTCGAGCCCATGGAGCATACGCTGCTCTACGCCTCCATCGTGATCGCGTTCGTTGGCGTCGGTGCGGCGATCGTCGTATACAGCGGCCCCGCGTCTCGGGCGGAGTCGCTCGCCAAAACCTTTGCGCCGGTGCACCGGTTGCTGAGCGGCAAGTACTTCGTAGACGAGCTCTACGAGCTCGTGATCGTGAAGCCACTGGCGTGGATTTCCGAGAACGTCCTCTTCCGTGGCGGCGACAAGCTGCTGCTCGACGGGACGCTCAATGGGCTTGGAGGCTTCGCGCAATGGACGGCCGGTCTGCTGGGCCGCCTGCAAACGGGCAGCCTGCAGCTGTACGCGCTGTTCGTGATGCTGGGCCTCGTGGGCGCCTTGCTCTGGAGCTGGCGCTATGTCTGAGGCGCTGATGCTGAACGTGATTCTGTGGCTGCCGCTGGCCGGTGCGCTGGCGCTGCTGCTGATCCCGCGCGACAAGACCAGCGAGGTGCGTGCCGTCAGTACCGTGCTGCTGGGTATCCAGTTCGTGCTGGCGCTGGTGTTGTATCGCGCCTTCGATGGCGGCGTCGATGGGCTGCAGTTTGCCACCAACGTGCCGTGGATCGCCGAGTGGGGCGTGCACTACGCCATCGGCCTCGATGGCGCGAATGTGCTGCTGGTGCTGCTC
The DNA here is from genome assembly GCA_019752115.1 of Gemmatimonadaceae bacterium. NCBI lineage: Bacteria > Pseudomonadati > Gemmatimonadota > Gemmatimonadia > Gemmatimonadales > Gemmatimonadaceae > Gemmatimonadaceae bacterium. The sequence continues at coordinate 116,912 of JAIEMN010000024.1, read as the reverse complement.
ACGGCGTTCCTCGGGCCGCTGGTGATCGTGGGCGCCACGCATGCCATCGAAAAGGATGTGCGGCTCTTCCACGTGATGGTGCTGCTGCTCCAGTTCGCCATGATGGGCGCCTTCCTCGCGCAGGATCTCTTCCTGTTCTATCTGTTCTGGGAAGCGATGCTGATCCCGATGTTCTTCATGATCGGGATCTGGGGCGGGGCACGGCGCGCGTATGCGACCATCAAGTTCGTGCTCTACACGGCGTTCGGCTCCATCCTGATGCTGGCGGCGCTGATCTATCTGGCCATCCAGCTGCAGGCGCAGGGCGGGGTGGCGAGCTTCGCCTTCGCCGATCTGCAGAAGGTCACGCTGCCGCTGGCGGTGCAGATGCCGCTGCTCGGTGCGTTCGCGCTGAGCTTCGCGATCAAGGTGCCGGTGGTGCCGCTCCATACCTGGCTGCCGGATGCGCACGTCGAGGCGCCGACGCCGGGCTCGGTGATTCTGGCCGGTGTGCTGCTCAAGATGGGCACGTACGGCTTCATGAAGCTGGGCTTCCCGCTCTTTCCGGATGCCACGCGGCAGCTGACGCCCCTGCTCATGACGCTCTCCGTCGTGAGCATCGTGTACGGCGCCTGCCTCGCGCTCGTGCAGACGGACATCAAGAAGATCATCGCCTACTCCTCCATCAGCCATCTGGGCTACGTGATGCTGGGGCTCCTGAGCCTCGACCTCGTGGGCATTCAGGGAGCGATCGTGCAGATGGTGAGCCACGGGCTGGTGGCCGGTGGGCTCTTCCTGCTCGTGGGCATGGTGTACGAGCGGTGCCACACCCGCGAGCTCGCGGCGTATGGCGGCCTCGCACGGCAGATCCCGCGCTATGCGGTGTTCTTCCTGGTGTTCACTCTGGCCTCGGTGGGCCTTCCCACCACCAGCGGCTTCACCGGCGAGTTCATGTCGCTGATGGGCGCGTTCACCGCGGCGTGGCCGCAGCATCTCGATGGAAACAATGGCCCGCTGATCCTGGCGGTCGTGGCGTGCACCGGGGTGGTGCTCGGGGCGCTCTATATGCTCCGCTTCGCGCTCACCTTCCTCTTCGGGCCGACCAAGACGCCCCACGGGGAAGCGCTGAGTGATCTGTCCGGGCGGGAGACGTTCCTGCTCACGACGCTCGCGGTGGCGGTGTTCTGGCTCGGCCTCTTCCCCAACGGGGCGCTGCAGAAGACCGAGCGCGCCGCGAAGCACTTTCAGCAGGCGGTAATGGCCGCCGGGATGGTGTCCGATGCCCGGTAGTGATGTGCTGCGCACCATGCTCCCCGAGCACCTGCTGCTCGGCGGGATGGTGGTGCTGATCGTGCTTGCCCTGTTGCGCATGTCCCGGGCGCTGGCGCTGCCGGTAGCGGCGCTGGTGATCGTGGCGAGCAGTGGCGCGGCGTTCTGGTTGGCGTCGCTCGGTGTGTCGACCGAGCCGTTCCTGGGGCAGCTCGTCGTGAACCCGGTCATCTACCTGACCAAGGGGTCCCTGCTGCTGCTGGCGCTGCCGGTGCTGCTCATGTCGCGCACCGAGTTCGAGGATGTGGAGTTCCCGCTCCTGCTGCTCTGCTCCCTGTATGGGCTGGCGCTGTTGCCGAGCGCCGAGAACGCGCTGGTGCTGTTCCTCGGGATCGAACTGCTGTCGATTCCCACGTATGCGCTGATCGTGCTGGCGTTCAAGCGCCCCCAGGCGGCGGAATCGGCGCTCAAGTATCTGGTGTTGAGTGGCGCGGCGTCGGCCACGCTGCTGATGGGCTTGTCGCTGGTGTATGGCGCCACGGGCTCGATGGCCACCAGCGCGTTCACGATGGCGCTGGCTTCCGGTGATCTGATGGCCCGGACGGCGGTCGTGCTGGTGCTGCTCGCCCTGTACATCAAGGCGGCGGTGGTGCCGTTCCACGCGTGGGCACCCGATACCTACGAAGGCGCCAGCGTGCCGGTCACGGCCTACATGGCGACGCTCTCCAAGGCGGCCATCCTCGTGGTGGCGCTGCGTCTCTTCGGGAACGCCGTGCCCGCCGGGCCCATGGTCGGGATCATGGCCGGATTGCCGCTGGTGTCCATCGTCTGGGGCAACCTCGCGGCGATGAAGCAGCACTCGCTGCGGCGCATGATCGCGTACTCGAGCATCGCGCACGCCGGCTATCTCTTCTACGCGTTCCTGGGCGCGCCGGAAGGGCGGTTTGAGGCGATCACGTTCTACATCATCACGTACTCGGCGGCCAACCTGCTGGCGTTCGCGGCGCTGCCGGCGCACGCCAACGATGTCCAGCGCGATGCCATGGAATCGCTGGAGGGGCTGTTCCATCGCGACCCGATGGCTGCCACCCTCATTGCCGTGGCCATGCTCTCGCTTGCTGGCTTGCCGCCGCTCCCCGGCTTCACGGCGAAGTTCCTGATCTTCAAGTCGGTCCTGGCCGCCGGCTTCACCACGTGGGCCGTGTTGGGTCTCGTGGGCAGCTTCCTGGGCCTGTACTTCTATCTCCGCGTGATCATGCGGATGTTCATGAGCGCCGATCGTGGCGTGGTGCCGGCAACGACCGGCGCCGCGCTGTCCCGTGCGGCCGGCATCCTCTGTCTCGCTGCCACCCTGGCACTCACCATCCTCCCCGGGTGGGTGCTGGCGCGGCTGTAACGCTGCCTCAAAGCACAGCTGGAGCTGATATGCATACGCCACTCAAGCGAGGGGCTGACCTGTTGAATGATCCCGTCCTCAACAAGGGGACGGCATTCACTGAAGCGGAGCGTGAAGCGCTCGGCCTGCGCGGCCTCCTCCCGCCGCGCATCATGACCCAGGATGAACAGCTCGAGCGTATCGTGCCCGCCGTCCGCGGCAAGCCGACACCGCTCGACCAGTACATCTACCTCGTCGGCCTCCACGACCGGAACATCACGCTCTTCTACCGGCTCGTGATGGACCACCTCGAGGAGCTGATGCCGGTGCTCTACACGCCCACCGTCGGTGAGGCGTGTCAGGAGTTCGGGCGCATCTTCCGCCGGTCGCGCGGCCTCTACGTGACGGCTGAAGATGCGGGCAAGGTGCGCGAGGTCCTCGCGAACTGGCCGCACGACGACGTGCGCATGATCGTGGTGACCGACGGCGAGCGCATCCTCGGCCTCGGCGATCTGGGCGCGAACGGCATGGGTATCCCGATCGGCAAGCTCACGCTCTACACGGCGTGCGCCGGTGTGTCGCCGCATCAGTGTCTGCCCATCACGATCGACGTGGGCACCGAGAACACGGCGCTGCGCGAAAGCCATGCGTACATGGGGCTGCGGCGCCCGCGCCTGCGCGGCCCGGCGTACGACGCGCTCATCACCGAGTTCATCGAGGCGGTGCAGGAGCGCTTCCCCAAGGCCTGCCTGCAGTTCGAGGACTTCGGCAACAGCAACGCGTTCGTGCTGCTGGAGAAGTGGCGTAACCAGATCTGCACCTTCAACGACGACATTCAGGGAACGGCGTCGGTGACGCTCGGCGGTCTCTATTCGGCGTCGCGTCTCACTGGTGTGCCGCTGCACGAGATGCGGCTGCTGTTCCACGGCGCCGGCGAAGCGGGCATCGGCATTGGCGACCTGGTCGTGAATGCGATGATGCAGGCGGGGGTGCCCGAAGCCGAGGCGCGTCGGCGCTGCTGGTTCGTGGACTCGAAGGGGCTGGTGGTGCAGTCGCGCACGGACCTCGCGCATCACAAGAAGCCGTATGCGCACGATCACGCGCCCACGGCCACGCTGCTCGAGGCGGTGCACAGCATCAAGCCGCACGCGATCATTGGTGTCTCGGGGACGCCGAGCCAGTTCACGCCGGAGATCCTGCGCGCGATGGCGGTGTACAATCCGCGGCCGATCATCATGGCGCTCTCGAACCCGACGTCCAAGGCGGAGTGCACGGCGCGTGAGGCGTATACGGAGACGAACGGCGCGGCGATCTTTGCGAGCGGCAGCCCGTTTGCGCCGGTGGAGTACAAGGGCAAGGCCCACGTACCGGGGCAGGGGAACAATGCCTACATCTTCCCGGGCGTAGGGCTCGGTGTGGTGGTCGCCGAGTCCACGCGCGTGACCGAGGAGATGTTCGCCGTGGCGGCGCGTACGCTGGCCGACATGTGCACCGATGACGATCTGGCGATGGGGCGCATCTACCCGAGCCTCTCCCGCATTCGCGAGGTGAGTCAGGCGATTGCGGTGGCGGTGGCGACGCTGGCGTGGGATCAGGGGCTGGCGCGGCGCGAGCGTCCGGAGTCGATCGCGGAGGCGGTGCGGGAGGCGATGTATGTCCCGGAGTACCACAGTCTGGTGTAGGGATGGTTTGCTAACCCCTGAGAGCTCAGGGGGGAGAAATTCAGGGGGGAGAGCTCAGGACCGCGGTGGTCCTGAGCTCTCCCCCCTGATCTTCTTCGTCCTGAACTCTCGGGGGTTGAGGTCTGGCCCCCGGCACAAAGGCCTATTCCCGCCCCGCCATCTCCGCCAGTTCCGCCTGCGTATTCACATTCGCAAAGCTCTCCGCGATATCCGCGCAGTCCACCACCGTGACGTTCAGGCCGGTCACGAAGGCGGTTACCGCGCGTTCGCCGCTCGCCAGATAGGCCTCGATGGCGGGGCGCAGCGTGGCGCGGCCGAGTAGAAAGAGGGGCTGTGCCGATTCGCCGTCGTGGGGAATCACGGCATCGACGCCCGCGGCGTGCGCGGCGAGGCGGGCCACGAGGCCACGGTCGAGCTTGGGGGCGTCGCCGGGGCAGCAGAAGAACCAGCTCGATTCGATCAGCGACAGCGCCGACACGATGCCTTCGAGGGGCCCGAGGCCGGCTTCGATATCCGTGACGATGACATCGCCGAACGACGAGTAGGCGTCGAGCGACCGGTTGGCGCTGATGACAATGCGGCCGACCTGCTGGACGAGCCGCTCGCGCACGTGGCGCACCAGCGGACGGCCGTTGAGCAGTTCGAGGGGCTTGTCCACGCCACCCATGCGCCGGCCGCGACCACCGCAGAGGATGACACCGGTGATCGCCGCCTTGTCGATCACACGAGACTCCGACGTGGGATTCACTCGCCCGCCGGATTGCGCAGCTGCTCGGCCGCCCGACGCGCGAGCGGGTGCAGCTCGCCCTCGGCGAGCTGCAGGCCGTCCACGATGGCAACGAGTTCCTTGCGCATCGTCGGGGGCCAGAACTTTTCGAGATGATCGCGCACACCGTCGATCGCGTCTTCGTCCGGGTACACGGCGAAGAATTGCGCGATCTGGTTGGCCATGCGCACCAGGTCGTCAGTCGGCATCGGGGGGCACTGGGGAGTGGGGGAAGCGGACGACCTCTACAAGATCGCCGGTGCGCACCGTGGAAGCGAGCGGCAACTGCAACGCATCGGCCCAGGTCAGGGCCAGCGCCGTCGGCGCCGACACGGTGGCCAGCAGCTGGGCATTGAGGGCGGCGGCCTTGGCCACCAGCTCGTAGCTCCCGCGGCTGCTCATCAGGATGAAGCCCTGCTCAGCGAGCCGGTCCATGCGGGCCAGCGCCCCCACGAGCTTGTCGAGCGCGTTGTGGCGACCCACATCCTCGCGGGCGAGCTGAATGGTCCCCTCGAGCGTGCACCACGCGGCCACGTGGACCGAGCGCGTGGCCTGATTGAGTGGCTGGAGCGCCGGCAGCGCCTCGAGCGCCGCGCGGATCGCCGCATCGGCGACGGGAACGGGGGGCTGGCTCCGCACTGGGCGTCGGGCCTCCAGCTGCGCCAGCGATTCGATGCCGCACAATCCGCAGGCGGTCCCGCTCACGAGCGTCCGTGCCCGCTTCGCCGTGGCGTCGATTGCCCATGTCGGGATGCGCAAATCGACCCGCACGTCGCGCAGGAAGGTGGCCGTGTGGATCGCCTCGACGGCGGTCACGTCACGCAACACGCCCTCGGTGACCGCCAGCCCCACGGCGAGATCCTCCAGCGACTCGGGGGACGCCAGCAGCACCGTCCACGGTTCGCCGTTGAGCGTGATCTCCACGGGGACCTCGAGCGCGATCCCCCACGTCTGCGTGCGATCGCCAATGGCGACCATGCGTGGGTGCGCGGCGAGCGCCTCGACGGGCTCAGTCAACCGGCCGTACCTCCACCGCGGTGACCTTGTACTCCGGGCAGTTGGTGGCCCAGTCGGAGTATTCGGTGGTGACGATGTTGGCCGCCGAGTCGGGGTGGTGGAACGTCGTGTACACCACCCCGGCTGGCACGCGATCGGTCACGTGGGCGTGCAGCGTGATCGCGCCCTTGCGACTCGCCAGCTGGACGCCGTCGCCGTCACCGATACCGCGCACCTCCGCATCGGCCGGATGCATCTCCAGCACATCTTCGGGATGCCACACCGTGTTGGCCGTGCGGCGTGTTTCGGTACCCACGTTGTACTGGCTGAGAATGCGCCCGGTCGTGAGCAGCAGCGGGTACTTGCGGTTCGCGCGTTCGTCGGTCGGCACGTACTGCGTGATGAGGAAGCGCCCCTTGCCGCGCACAAAGCCCTCTTCGTGCATGATGCGCGTCCCGCGTGGTGCCGTCTGCGCGGAGCAGGGCCACTGCACGCTCCCCACCTGATCGAGATAGGCAAACGACACGCCGGCGAAGCTCGGCGTGAGGCGCGCGATCTCGTCCATGATCTCGGCGGCGTTCCGGTAGTGCATGGGGTAGCCCATCGCCGTCGCGAGGCGCGTGACGGCTTCCCACTCCTGAATACCCGTGCGCGATGGCATGGCGGGCCGCACGCGATTGATGCGACGCTCGGCGTTGGTGAAGGTGCCGTCCTTCTCAAGGAACGCCGTGCCCGGGAAAAAGATGTGCGCGTACTTGGCCGTTTCGTTCAGGAAGAGGTCCTGTACCACGACACAGTCCATGGCCGCGAGCGCCGCCGTGACGTGTTGGGTATTGGGATCCGACTGCGCGAGATCTTCGCCCTGGATGAACATCCCTCGGAACTGCCCGGCGAGGGCGCCGGCGAGCATGTTGGGAATGCGCAGCCCCGGCTCGGGGTCGAGCGACACGCCCCACGCGTCTTCAAAGCTCGCGCGCGTCGCATCGTCGGAGATGTGGCGATAGCCGGGGAGCTCGTGCGGGAACGAGCCCATGTCACACGAGCCCTGCACGTTGTTCTGGCCGCGCAGCGGGTTCACGCCCGTGCCATCGCGCCCGACCTGACCGGCGGCCATGGCGAGGTTGGCGATGCCGAGCACCATGGTGCTCCCCTGGCTGTGCTCCGTCACGCCCAGGCCGTAGTAGATCGCGCCGTTACCGCCCGTGGCATACAGGCGCGCCGCGGCGCGGAGCTCGGCGGCGGGAACGCCGGTGAAGGCTTCGGTGGCCTCCGGGCTGTTCTGCGGCTGCGCAATGAAGTCGCGCCACTGCTGGAACGATCGCGCGTCGCACCGCGCAGCCACGAAGGCCTCGTTCACCAGCCCTTCGCTGACCAGCGTATGGGCGAGGGCATTGATCACGGCGACGTTGGTACCGGGGCGGAGCTGCAGGTGATGCGCGGCCTGAATGTGCGGGCTCCGCACCAGGTCGATCCGCCGCGGATCAATCACGATCAGCTTGGCGCCCTGACGCAACCGCCGCTTCATTCGGGCCCCGAACACCGGATGCGCGTCGGTGGGGTTGGCCCCGATCACGACGATCACATCGGCATACTCGACGCTCTTGAAATCCTGCGTGCCGGCCGACGTGCCAAAGGTCTGCTTGAGACCATATCCGGTGGGCGAATGGCACACCCGGGCGCAGGTATCGATGTTGTTGTTCTGGAACGCGGCGCGAATGAGCTTCTGCACCACGTAGACCTCTTCGTTGGTGCAGCGACTGGAGGAGACGCCGCCAATCGCGCCAATTCCGAAGGCGGACTGAATGGCCTGGAACCGCTTCGCAGCTTCGGCAATGGCCTCATCCCAGCTCACCGCGCGCCATGCCTCGTGAATGCTGTCGCGCACGAGCGGGGTGGTCACCCGGTCCGGGTGCGTGGCGTACCCCCACGCAAAGCGCCCCTTCACACAGCTGTGTCCTTCGTTGGCGCCGCCCGATGGATCCGGCGCCATGCGCACCACGTCGTTTCCCTTGAGCTCCGCTTCGAAGGAACAGCCGACGCCGCAGTAGGCGCAGGTCGTCTTCACGACGCGGTCGGGCTGCCCGGCGTCGATGACCGTCTTCTCGATCAGCGTGGCCGTGGGACAGGCCTCCACACAGGCGCCGCACGACACGCACTCCGAGGCGAGGAAGCCCTCGTTCATGCCGGCACTCACCTTCGAGGCAAAGCCGCGATCGGTGATGCTGAGCGCGAAGGTCCCCTGGATTTCATCACACGCCCGTACACAGCGCGAGCAGACGATGCACTTGGACGGATCGAAGGTGAAGTACGGGTTCGATTCGTCCTTCTCGGCCACAAGGTGATTGGCGCCCTCGTAGCCGTAGCGCACCTGGCGCAGCCCCACGGCGCCGGCCATATCCTGCAACTCGCAGTTGCCGTTGGCAGGGCAGGTGAGACAGTCGAGCGGATGATCGGAGATATAGAGCTCCATCACGTTCCGCCGCACGCGCGCCACCTTGGGGGTCTGCGTCCGCACCACCATGCCGTCTTCGGCGGGCGTCGTGCAGCTGGCAGGGAGTCCACGGCGCCCCTCGACTTCGACCAGACACAGCCGGCAGGAGCCGAACGCCTTGAGGGAGTCGGTGGCGCACAGCTTGGCGATGTCCACGCCAACCTGAGTTGCCGCCTGCATGATAGAGGTGCCGGCGGGTACGGCCACCGGCATCCCGTCGATGGTGAGCGTGATCGTCATGACGCGGCCCTCGCGAGCAGGTCACCAGGGAAATGCTGCATCACACTGCGCACCGGCATGGGCGTGAGCCCTCCAAGCGCGCACAGGGAACCGAGTTCCATCGTTTCGCACAACTCTTCGAGCAGCGCCCAGTTGGCGCGGGCGTTCTCCCGCTTGCGGATGCGCTGGATCACTTCGACGCCACGCGTCGATCCGATGCGGCACGGCGTACACTTGCCGCACGACTCGTGCGCGCAGAAGTGCATGGCGAACTCGGCCTGCGCGCCCATGTCCACGGTGTCGTCAAAGGCCACAATGCCGCCGTGACCCAGCATGGCGCCGATCGCGGCGAACTGTTCGTAGCCCAGCGGAGTGTCCCACTGGGATTCCGGGAGATAGGCGCCGAGGGGGCCACCCACCTGTATGGCCTTGAGCGGGCGGCCGCTGTAGCTGCCACCGCCAAAGTCATAGACGAGCTGTCGCAGCGTCACGCCGAACGGGACTTCCACCAGGCCGCCGCGATTGATGTTGCCGGCGAGCTGGAAGGGCATGGTGCCCTTCGAACGATCCACACCATAGCCGGCATAGTGGGCCGCTCCGCGCGCGAGCACATCGGTGACGGCGGCGAAGGTCAGCACGTTGTTGATGACGGTGGGCGCGCCGAACAGACCGGCGAGGGCGGGGAGCGGCGGCTTGGCGCGCACGACCCCGCGCTTCCCCTCAAGGCTTTCGAGCAGCGCCGTCTCTTCGCCGCAGATGTAGGCGCCACCCCCCACACGCACCGCAAGGTCGAACGCGTGTCGCGAGCCAGCCACCGACGCGCCGAGCAGACCCGCCGCCCGTGCCCGATCCACGGCGGCATTCAGCACCCGGATGGCGTGCGGATACTCGCTGCGAAGGTAGACGTAGCCCTTCGTGGCCCCCACGGCGAGGCCGGCGATGATCATCCCCTCGATGACTTGGAACGGATCGCTCTCGATGAGCAGGCGATCGGCGAAGGTGCCGGAATCGCCTTCGTCGGCGTTGCAGACGATGTACTTCTGTGCACCGCTCGCCTTGCGCACGGTGTCCCACTTGATGCCGGCCGGGAACGCGGCGCCGCCGCGGCCGCGCAGTCCGGAGGCGGTGACCTCGGCGACGATCGCCTCGGGCGCCAGGCCGACCGCCTTCTGCAGCCCCGTCAGGCCCCCGTGCGCCTGATAGTCGGTCAGCGAGAGTGGATCGATCACCCCGGCGCGCGCAAAGGTGAGGCGCTGCTGCTGGGCCAGCCACGGCAGTTCGGCGACCACGCCGATGCAGCGTGCGTGCGAGGCATCGGGCGCGCCAGCGCCAAAGAGCGAGGGCACCTCGGCGGGGGTGACATTGGCGAAGCCGATGCGGCCGGTCGGCCCGTCGAGCTCCACCAGCGGCTCGAGCCAATACGCGCCACGCGAGCCGGTGCGCACGATCTCGTAGGCGGCGCCGCACGCGACGCCGCACGCGGCGACGGCGGCGGCGACCCGATCGGCGCCAACGGATTTCGCACCCGTGTCGCTGGGGATGTAGATGCGCATCGAGGCGCGGGGGGTGGTGGGGGAGTGCAACCCGCGCAGGAGGGAGGCGCGGGGTGGGGCAGACTACACCGTCGGCGAGACGGCCTCAGCCAGCAGTTCGTCGAACCGTTCGGGCGTGACACCGCCGTGGATGTCGTCGCCAATGCGGACCGCCGGCCCCAGCGCGCAGTTGCCGAAGCAGAACGCTTCCTCAAGGTGCACGCGGCCGTCGGCCGTGGTCTGGTTCATCGTGACGCCGAGCTGCCGGCAGGCGTGCGCCGCGAGCTCGCGACAGCCGACCGACTGACAGGCTTCGGCCATGCAGATCTGCACGACGGTGTCGCCAACCGGTGCTTCGCGCAGGTCCCGATAGAACGTCACGACGCCGAACACCTCCGCCCGCGAGAGATTGAACGCCTCGGCGACGGACTTGATGGCGTGCGTGGACACGAAGCCCACGCGGGCCTGGAGTTGCTGCAGCACGGGCAGCAGAAACTCCGGGTGCGTGGGCGTCGTGGCGAGCAGCTCGTCGAGGACGACCTGCTCGCCATCCACGGCGGGCGATGCGGACGCGTCCGGCGCCATGGCGCTCAGCGGTACCGCTCCATGAGCTTGTCGAGCGCCGCGGCGCCCGGGCAGAGCTTGTCGTAGGGCAGGTCCACGAGCGGCGTCTCCGGCGTGCGGAGGTAGTCGTGCATCTCGCGACCATCTTCGTTCACGAACAGCAGCCCGGTGGCGATTTCCCCGCGCGACTGGCAGGCGCGCACATGCGCGTAGGCCGACTCGCGGTTCGTCGGATCGTAATCCGGCGCCGTCGAACGGAGGCGGACCGTGGCGCCGTCATGCATCTGAACGCTGCGCACGTCCTCGCCTGTCTCCGGTACGGTGATTTCGCGGCGCAGTGGGATGAAGTCGGCCTCGACCGCTTCCACTTCGTGCTCGCGCGTGAACGCGTAGCTCTTGGTGGACCCTTCGTGGTCGTTGAACGACACGCAGGGCGAGATGATGTCGATGATGGCGAAGCCCTTGTGCGCGAGGCCGGCCTTGATGATCGGCACCAGCTGCTTCTTGTCACCCGAGAAGGAGCGGCCCACGAAGGTGGCACCGAGCGTGAGCGCGAGCAGCACCGGATCGATCGGCTGCTGTTCGTTGGCCTCGCCCTTCTTGCTCATGGAGCCCACGTCGGCCGAGGCGGAGAACTGCCCCTTCGTGAGGCCGTACACGCCGTTGTTCTCGAGCATGTACAGCATGTTCACGTTGCGGCGGATGGCGTGGCTCAGCTGGCCGAGGCCAATGGAGAGCGAGTCGCCGTCGCCGGAGACGCCGATGTAGGTGAGGCCGCGGTTCGCGGCGGCCGCGCCCGAGGTGACCGACGGCATGCGGCCGTGCACGGAGTTGAAGCCGTGCGACTGCTTCATGAAGTACGCGGTCGTCTTGGACGAGCAGCCGATGCCGCTCATCTTGCCGACGCGATGCGGCTGCAGTTCGAGCTCCCAGGCGGCCTGCACAATGGCGGCGGTCACGGAGTCGTGGCCGCAGCCGGCGCAGAGCGTGGACATCGCGCCTTCGTAATCACGGAGCGTCAGCCCGAGGCCGTTGGTGCGGGAGCTCGGGTGACGAACAGGAGGCTTGGCAATACTCGTCATGCGGTCGCTCCGGCGGTCGGCGCCGCCACGTGGGTCGAGACGGCGTCCACCACGGTCTTGGCCGTGAGGGGCATCCCGCCGTAATCGAGAATGGGCGTCATGCTGTCGCGGGGGAGGCCGGTTTCAATGGCCAGCAGCGCCCGCAGCTGCGCGTCGCGGTTCTGTTCGATCACGAAGTTCGTGCTGTGGCTGTCGAAGAACGCCTTCACTTCGGCGCTGAAGGGGAAGCCGCGGATGCGCATGACATCCACGAGGATCCCCTTGGCCTTGAGCTTGTCGGCCGCTTCCCGCACGGCGGCGTCGCAGCCACCGATGGTGACGAGGCCGATCTCGGCGCCCGGCTGGCGGATGATTACCGGCTGCGGCACATGATTGGCCGCGCCGTCGATCTTGCGCTTGATGCGATCGACGAGCTCGAGGTAGGCGTCCGAGTCTTCGGTGTAGGCGGCGTGCTTGTCGTGGCCGGAGCCGCGCACGAAGTACGCGCCCTTGCCGCCCACGCCGGGGAGCGTACGGGCGGCGATGCCATCACCGTCCACATCGAGGTAGCGCGAGAACTTCTGGACCTTCTCCAGCCCGGCGGCATCGAGCACCTTGCCGCGATCGGGGCGGTAGCTGTCGTCCCACTTCAGCCGCGGCACCATCCAGTCGTTCATGCCGATGTCGAGATCGGTCGCCACGAACACCGGCGTCTGGAAGCGCTCGGCGATGTCAAAGCTCTGCACCGCCATCTCAAACGCTTCGCCCGGGTTGGCGGGGAAGAGCACGATGTGCTTGGTGTCGCCGTGCGAGGCATACGCCAGCGACATGAGGTCGGCCTGTTGCGTGCGCGTGGGCATGCCCGTGGCCGGGCCGCAGCGCTGCACATCGAAGAAGACGGCCGGAATGTCGGTGTAATAGGCGAGGCCGATGAACTCCTGCATCAGCGAGATGCCGGGGCCCGACGTGTTGGTGAAGGCGCGCGCCCCCGCCCAGCCGGCGCCGATCACGATCCCGGCGGCGGCGAGTTCGTCTTCGGCCTGGAGAATGGCGTAGTTGTGTACGCCCGTTTCCTTCTCGACGCGGAACTTCTCGCAGAAACCCTTGAACTGCTCCATCAGCGCGGTGGCCGGCGTGATGGGGTACCAGGCCCCCACCGTCGCGCCGGCGTACACCGCCCCGAGTGCGCAGGCCGTGTTGCCGTCGATCAGGATGGAGCCGCTCGTGGCGTCCATCTTCTCGAGGCGAAACGGCAGCGGGCAGTGGAAGTTCGCCTTGGCGTAGTCGTAGCCGAGGCGAATGGCTTTGTGGTTGGAATCGAGCAGCTTCGGCTTCTTGCCGTACTTCTCGGCGAGCATGCTGCTGATGACGTCCATGTCGATGTCGAGCAGCGCGGCCAGCGAGCCGGCGTAGACGATGTTGCGGAGCAGGGTGCGATCACGATCGCCCTGGAAGTTCTCCACGCACATCTTGCCGAAGGGGATCCCCAGAATGGTGATCCCTTCGCGCACGAGGTCCGGATCGAGCGGCCAGCTGGAGTCGTACACCAGGTAGCCGCCGGGGCGCACCGTGGCCACGTCCTTGGCGTAGGTGGCCGGGTTGAGCGCGACCACGAGGTCCACTTCGCTCGGACGCGCCGTGTAGCCGTCCTTGCTGACGCGGATTTCGTACCACGTGGGCAGCCCCTGGATGTTCGACGGGAAGATGTTCTTGCCCGTGACCGGGATGCCCATGCGGAAGATGGCCTGCATGAGGAGGCCGTTGGCACTGGCCGAGCCGGTGCCGTTCACGGTCCCCATCTTGAACGAGAAATCGTTGATACCGCTCATACGCCCACCAGTCCGGGGATCAAGGCTGCGATCGGCTTCTTGAGGTCGAAGAGGCGCATGTCCCACGCCGCCGTGGGGCAGCGTTCGGCACACAGGCCGCAGTGCACGCAGACGTCCTCATCCTTCACCATGACGCGCTTGGTCTGCGGCAGCGCTTCGGACACGTAGATCGCCTGCGAGAGGTTGAGCGCCGGCGCCGACAGCTTGGGGCGCAGCGCCTCTTCCGGCTCCTCAGGAATGATCGTGAGGCAGTTCGTGGGGCAAATGTCCACGCACGCATCGCACTCGATGCAGCTCTTGGCGGTGAAGTGCGTCTGGATGTCGCAGTTGAGGCAGCGCCCCACTTCGGTGGCGACCTGCTCCGCGGTGAAGCCGAGCTCCACTTCGGTGTGCAGGTCCTTGAAGCGCGTCACCAGATCTTCGTGCTGCATCTTGGCGCGCTTGGCCGTTTCGTAGTCGTTGTCGTACGCCCACGAATGCATGCCCATCTTGGCGCTCACGAGCGTCATGCCGTAGGGCGGGCGATCGTGGTCGACGTGCTTGCCCTGGCACTGCAGATCGATGGAGATCGCCGCCGCGTGACCGTGCGCCACCGCCCAGATGATGTTCTCCGGGCCCCACGCCGCGTCGCCCCCGAAGAAGACCTTCGGGTGCGTGCTCTGGTGCGTGGTCTTGCTGACGATCGGCATCCCCTTGCTGTCGAAGTTGACGCCGATGTCGCGCTCGATGAACTCGAAGGCGTTGTCCTGACCGATGGCGAGGATGACCTGGTCGCAGGGGATGATGGTCGTGCCCATCACCGTGCTGGTCTGCTTGCCGTTGGCGTCTTCGGTCCACTGGAGGATTTCGAACTCCATACCGACGAGCTTGCCGTTCTCGATGACCATGCGCTTGGGCGCGTGGTTCTCGATGATCTCGACCTGCTCTTCCTCGGCGTCTTCCAGTTCCCACGGCGAGGCCTTGAAGTACTTGCGGCCACGGCGGGCCACGACCTTCACATCAGTGGCGCCGAGGCGCTTGGACGTGCGGCAGCAGTCCATGGCCGTGTTGCCGACGCCGATGATGATGACCTTGGGGCCGATCGACTCGATGTGCTTGAAGTGCACGTTGGCGAGGAACTCGATGCCGATGTGCACCTGATCGGGCGCGTCCCAGCGGCCGGGGATATCGAGCTCCTTGCCCTTGGGGGCGCCGGCGCCGACGAACACGGCGTCGTAGCCGTCGTCGAGCAGCGCCTTGAGGCTCGTGACGGGCGTGCCGTACTGCATGTGCGCGCCCATGTCGATGATGTAATCGCACTCCTCGTCGAGCACCTGCTCCGGCAGGCGGAACGACGGGATGTTGATGCGCATCAGACCACCGGGCGTCGCGTTCTTCTCGAAGATCGTGACGTCGTAGCCCAGCGGGAGCAGATCGTTGGCGACGGTGAGCGACGCCGGTCCGGCGCCGATGAGCGCGACCCGCTTGCCGTTCTTGACCGACGGCGCCTTGGGGAGGCGATCCTTGATTTCGTCGCGGTGATCGGCGGCCACGCGCTTGAGGCGGCAGATGGCGACCGGCTTCTCTTCCACGCGCCCACGCCGGCAGGCGGGTTCGCAGGGGCGATCGCAGACGCGACCGAGAATGCCCGGGAAGACGTTGGATTCGCGGTTGAGCAGGTAGCTCTCGGTGTACCTGCCCTGGGCGATCAGGCGGATGTAGCCTGGAACGTTCGTGTGGGCCGGACAGGCCCACTGGCAATCCACGACCCGGTGGTAGTATTGCGGGTCGGAGACATCGGTCGCTGCCATTTGTTTGGGGGTGCGTGGGGGAGTGTCGCGCGTACTCTAGCTACGGTGTGTCAGGGACCACTGTTGAGCAAGCAGGAACGGTCAGTCCGCTCACATTAGAGTGGATGATATTCCATAAACCGGAACACGACGTATGGCGTATGACGTGATCGTGGTCGGGCTGGGCGGTATGGGAAGCGCTGCGGCCGCGCATCTGGCGCGGCGTGGGCAGCGGGTGCTGGGGCTCGAGCAGCACGCGTTGGGGCACGCCTTCGGCTCTTCGCATGGGCTCACGCGCATCATTCGTCTCGCCTATTTCGAGGATCCGTCGTACGTGCCGCTGCTGCGCCGCGCCTTCGAACTGTGGCGCGAGCTGGAGCAGGGGCTCCGCGAACCGCTGCTGCATGTCACCGGTGGGTTGGATGTCGGGCCCGTGGGGGGCGTCGTGTTCGAGGGGAGCCGGCGGAGCTGCCTGGCGCACGATCTGCCCCACGAGGTATTCGACGCGACGGAGATCGCGCGGCGCTTTCCCGGGTGGCGCCCGAGCCCGGAGCTGATGGCGGTCTGGCAACCCGATGCGGGGTTCGTGACGCCGGAGCGGTGCATCGCGCAGCATGCGCTGGTCGCCGAATCCCATGGCGCGGAGCTGCGGACCGGCGTTCGCGTGCTCGCGGTGGAGCCGCTCGGCGGACGGGTGCGCGTGCGGACCGACGCCGGCACCTTCGAGGCGGGGCAGGTGGTCGTGTCGGCGGGGCCGTGGATGGCGGACCTCGCGCCAGTGCTGGCGCCGCTGCTGGTGCCGGAGCGCCAGGTGCTGGGCTGGTTCGGCCTCGATGATGCGCCGGCGTTCGCGCCGCGTGCGTTTCCCGTCTTCATTCTCGAGGCCGCCGAGGGGACGTACTATGGCTTTCCCGAGTACGGCGTGCCCGGCATGAAGATCGGGAAGTACCATCACCGGTTCGAACGCATTCACCCCGATACGATGGACCGCGCGTGTCACCCGGCCGACGAAGCCGCGCTGCGGGCGGCGACGGCGCGTTACTTCCCACAGGCCAACGGCCCGCTGCTCTCGTCGGCCGCGTGCATCTTCACCAACACGCCCGACGAGCATTTCATCATCGATCGCGCGCCCGGGCATCCGGAGGTGCTGCTGGTGAGCCCGTGCTCGGGGCATGGGTTCAAGTTCGCGAGTGTGATCGGGGAGATCTGTGCGGATCTCGTGACGCGTGGCGCGACCACGCACGATATCGGGTTGTTTTCACTCAGCCGGTTTGCCTGATGCGATTCCTCTCTCGTGCGTCGCTGCTCTCGATCGTGCTCCTCTCGGTTGCTGCATCACCGATTCATGCACAAGCGCCGGAACAGGCCATCCGGGATGCACGCCAGGCCTACAACGAGGCGATCGCCAAGCGCGACCCGGTCGGCATGCGCGCGGTGCTCTCGCCCACCTTCCACATGGTGCTGGGGCGGAGCACGCAGAACCACGGCGCCGACATGACCATGTCGCGCATGCAGGCGACCTTCGCGACGGACTCGCTGTACACCTGCATGCGCACTCCAGATTCGGTTGCCGTCAATGCGACGTGGGGGCTGGCGCAGGAGTCGGGGCACTGGCGCTGCCGCTACGCCGGCGTCCCCGCGGGGGCGCCCGAGGGGTACGCGACGGGCACGTACAACGCCAAATGGCAGCGCGACACGGGCGGCGCGTGGCGGCTGCAGGCGGAGATCTTCACCACGCTCGAGTGCGTGGGGCAGTCGACCGCCTGTGCCAAGCCGGACGCGGTGCCGGCATCGGCCACGCCACTCCCGGCCGCAACCGGCTCGTCGGCCGCGGCGGTACGCGCGGCACGGGCGTGGTACAACGCCGCCATGAAGCGCGGCGACGCCGATGCGATCGTGTCGCTCTATACGCCCGACTTTCACGCGGTCTTCGGCCGCGGCCGGCACATCGAAGGCGTGGAGGCGGCGCGCGCCGACTGGCGGACCAACGATCAGACGTGCGTGCGCACGACTGACTCGGTGACCGTGAATGACGGCTGGGGACTCGCACACGAGCGCGGGCACTGGACCTGCCAGCTCACGATGAACGGCGTGCGCGCGACCCCCAGCGGATTGTACTTCGCCAAGTGGGAGCGCGATGTCGCCGGCCGCTGGCGGACGCAGGCCGAGGTGTACACCACTATGCGCTGCGAGGGCCCGGCGGCCGGATGCGTCCCGCCCGATCCGCTGGCACCGGCCACGCCCGCGACGCGCCGCGAGTCGTTCACGGTGCGCGAAGGGACGTGGATGGCGGTCGATGCCGCGCCCAACGGTCAGTCGCTCGCGTTCGAGCTGCTGGGTGACGTGTACACGCTCCCCATGGCGGGGGGGCTGGCGACGCCGATCCTCACGGGGAGGGCGTGGCAGTCGCAGCCGCGCTACTCGCCCGATGGCACCCGGCTCGCCTATATCAGCGACGGCAGCGGCAGCGACAATGTGTGGATCGCGAACGCCGACGGCTCCATGGCGCGGGCGCTCAGCACGATGCCGCGCTCCGTGATGGCCTCGCCGGCGTGGACACCCGATGGGAAGGCGATCTACGCCACGGTGATCGACAACCGGATTGCCGAACTGTGGCGCTTCGATGTGGCCACCGGTGCCGGCACGAAGGTGGTGAGCAACAACAACGGGCAGCCGTCGGGGCTTGTGTCGGCGCCGAGCCCGGGGCCGTACTCGGCGCACGTCGCGCGCGACGGTGCGCTCTGGTACACGAGCGTGACCCCGCGGGCGTACGGTGTGCGCGCCGGGGCGGCGAGCGCGGTGGTGCGTCGCGACCCGGCAACCGGTCGCGATGAACCGGTGACGCTCGAGGAATTCACGGCCATGGCGCCGGTCACGAGCCCGGATGGGAAGTGGCTGGTGTACGCCGCGCAGAGCCGTGGAAAGACGGGGCTGCGCGTGCGGGACGTGGCCGCCGCCACCGAGCGGTGGCTCGCCTATCCCATCGAGCGCAATCAGCTCGAGTCGCGCGCCTCACGCGATGTGGTGCCGGGCTACGCCATCACCCCCGACAGCAAGGCGGTCCTCGCCAGCTATGGGGGACAGATCCATCGCGTGGAGATTGCCACCGGCGCCGATGCGGTCATCCCGTTTACGGCCACGGTCACGGCCGACGTGCCGGCGCCGCTGAACGCCACGCGCCGGCTGGCCGATGGGCCGGTGAAAGGGCGCATGGCGCAGCAGCTCGCCGTGGCGCGCGACGGACGCGTGGCCTACTCCATGATGGGGCGCCTCTATGTCGCCACGCCCGGGAGCGGCGTGCCGAAGCGACTGACCACGACGGCGGATCCGCGGGAGTTCATGCCCGCATGGTCGCCCGATGGGCAGTGGATCGCGTTCGTCACCTGGACGCCTGAGGGCGGGCAGGTGTGGAAGGTGAAGACGAGCGGTGGCGTGCCGATTCGCCTCACGGATGCGCCGGCGCTCTATCTCGATCCCGTGTGGAGCCCGGACGGTCAGGCGATCTACGCGGTGCGCGGCGCGCTGGGGAGTGCGCGTGTGCAGCAGGCGCTCACGGTACCGACCGATGCGCGCCTGGTGCGGATCGCCGCCGGTGCGGGGCCGGGCGCCGTGACCGTGTTCGGTCCGGTGAATGGCGCGCGTCATCCGCACTTCGCGGCCGACAGCTCGCGCGTATATCTCAGCGGGCCGGCCGGAATCACCAGCGTGTCGCGCAGCGGGACCGACCCACGTGTCGAGACGCGTGGGCGCGTGCCCGGCGCCGACGCGCGCCTGAGCCCTGATGGCACCCGACTGCTGGTGCAGGCGGGCGACCGACTGTACACGATGCCGATGCCGTCGCGTGCGGGGGCGGAGCCGCCGGCCGTTGAGTTGACGGGCGCCACCCTGCTGCAGGCGGGCGCCACGACCGCGTTCACCTGGACACCCACGGGCGCGGTGGCGTGGACGAGTGGAGCCAATCTGCATCTGCGCGAGGGGGGCAACGCCGAGCGAACGGCAAGCCTCAGCGTGGAGCTGCCGGGCGTGACCGGCACCGGCGTTCGCGTGCTTCGCGGCGCCACGGCCATCACCATGAAGGGCGCCGAGATCATCCGAAACGCCGACATCGTGGTGAGCAACGATCGCATCACCGCCATCGGTCCGCGCGGGAGCGTGGCGGTTCCCGCCGGTGCCACCGTGCACGACGTGTCGGGCAGTACGATCATGCCGGGCATCGTGGATATCCACGCGCACTGGCAGTACCGCCGCGACCTGCTCGAGCCGGAAACGCCCAGCACCTACGCGAATCTGGCGTATGGCGTCACGACCATCCGCGATCCGCAGACCTTCGCCGACATCTTCGGCTACAGCGACCTCGTGGAGGTGACGGGCACGCCGAGCCCCCGCATCACCAGCACCGGACCCGGGCTCTTTACCGATCTCAATCCGCAGAGCCTCGACGAGGCGCGGGCCATCGTGAAGCGCTATCGCGATGACTACGGCACGTGGCTGCTCAAGAACTACCTGATTGGCTCCCGACAGCAGCGCGAATGGCTGGTGCAGGCGAGCCGCGAGCTGGGCATGCTTCCCACCAGTGAAGGTGGCAGCGATGACAAGCTCGACCTGACGCATGCGCTCGACGGCTTTGCCGGCAACGAACACGCGCTCCCCACGGCGCCGCTGTACGACGACGCGGTGCAGCTGCTGGCGCGGAGCGGCATCACGTACACGCCCACGCTGCTGGTGAGCTTTGGCGGGGCGCTCCCCATTTACCGGCTGCACGCCAGCGAGCGGCCGGCCGACGACCCGCGGTTGCAGCGGTTCTTCCCGCGCAGTGAGCTTTTTGCGCGCACGGCCACCCGCCTGCTGGCGTTCCCCGACGAGGATTACAACGACAAGGAGACGGCGGCCGGTGCCGCGGCCGTACTGCGCGCCGGTGGAAAGGTCGCGCTGGGCGGTCACGGCGAGATGCAGGGGCTGCAGGTGCACTGGGAGATGCGTCTGCTCGCGCAGGGCGGGATGACCAATCACGAGGTGCTGCAGGTCGCCACGCGCAATGGCGCCGAGGCGATTGGCCTGGGGCAGGACATCGGGAGCCTCGAGGTGGGGAAGCTGGCCGACCTGCTGGTGCTCGATCGCGACCCGCTGGCCGACATTCGCAACACGACCAGCATACGCCTGGTGATGCGGGGCGGCGTGCTCTACGACGCCGAGACGCTCGATCAGGTGGCGCCCACCGTGAAGCCGCTGCCCGCGCCGTGGTGGCGCGCCGATGTCCCGCGCTCGAGCGTGGCGCGCATCGATGAGGCGGCGGTGGATCGCGCGGTGACGGAGGAGATGCGCCGTCAGAATGTGCCCGGTGTGGGGCTCGCCGTGCTGCGCCGCAGCGAGGTGGTGATGGCCAAGGGGTATGGCATGGCCAACATCGAGCAGCAGGTGAAAGTCTCACCGGCCACGATGTTCGAATCGGGATCGCTCGGCAAGATGTTCACCTCGGCGGGCGTCATGGCGATGGTCGAGGCCGGAAAGATCGCGCTCGATTCATCGGTGCGCGTCTATCTCCCCGACGCGCCGGCCACCTGGCAGCCGATCACGATTCGCCATTTGCTGTCGCACACGAGCGGCATTCCCGACTACACGACTGGGACGCTGGACTACCGCCGCGACTTCACCGATGCACAGCTGCAGCAGCTGGCTTATGGATCGCCACTCGAGTTTGCGCCCGGGACGCGCTGGAACTACTCGAATACCGGCTACACCATGCTGGGGACCATCCTCACCAAGGTGGCCGGCAAGCCGTACTGGGAGTTCCTGCGCGAACGGATCTTCACGCCGGCGGGGATGCGCACGGTGCGCATCATCAGCGAGAAGGCCATCGTCCCCCATCGCGCCTCCGGATACCTGCCGGGCGCGAACGAGTTCGAGCATCAGGATTGGGTGTCGCCCACGCTGAACACCACGGCCGATGGCTCGCTGCTCATCAGCATCAACGACCTCATCGCCTGGAGCCGGGTGGTGCGCGATCGCGCGGTCTTGAGCAAGGCGAGCTGGGAGTTGATTCTCTCCCCCATGCGCCTCAACAGCGGGCGCACCCACCCGTACGGCTTCGGCTGGTTCCTCGACACGTTCAAGGGGGAGCGGGTCAATCAGCACGGCGGGTCGTGGCAGGGCTTCCGCGCGCAGTTCACCCGCTTCGAGCAGCATGATCTCACGGTGGTCGTGCTGACGAACGGTGGGCACGTTGCGCCCGATGCCATCGCGAACAAGGTCGCGGCGGCCGCCGACTCGGCGCTCGCGCCCGTGCCGCTCCCCGCTGGCGCCTTGCCGAACAGCGATCCCAAAGCGGAGGCCGCCCTTCGCACGCTGCTGCTCAAGGCCGCCGACGGCACGATGGTGGTGAGCGACTTTGAGTTCGTGCGCGCGAGTGTGGTGCCGCGCATGGCGGCGGGTTACAGCCGTCTCCTCAAGCCGCTCGGCGCGCTGCAGCGGCTCGAACTCGTGCAGGACCGCGGACTCGAAGGCGACGATCGGGCGTTCCTGTATCGCGCCGTCTACGAAAAGGGCCCGATGCTTGTGCAGACCAAGATCGGGCCAGGTGGTGGCGTGACGCAGCTGGTACTGGTGCGGTAGCGTGCGCTAGCTACTGCCCGCGACGCAGGGCCACGCCGGGCTTTTCGCCGGTGATGGCCCCGTCGCGTATCACCGGCACACCGTTCACGAAGAGGTGTCGCACCCCTTCGCTGTAGTGATGCGGATCGGTGAAGGTTGCCACGTCGCGCATCGTCGCCGGATCGAAGACCACCACGTCGGCCGCGTAGCCGCTTCTCAGCAGTCCACGCTTGTCGAGCCCGAGTGACCGCGCCGGCAGGCTCGTCATCTTGGCGATGGCCTGCTCGAGGGTGAGGACGTGCTGCTCGCCAACGTACCGCGCGATCACCCGCGGGAAGGCCCCGTAGCTCCGCGGATGCGGAAAGCCCTTGCCGGGGGTGACCAGATCACCATCGGTGGAGACCATGCCGCGCGGGTGCTTGAGGAACGCGATGATATCCCCTTCGCTCATGGCCTGGACCACCGCCGTGAACCCGCCGCGGGCCTGCAGGTCGATGAGCCGGTCGATCACGGTATCCACATCGTCCGGCTTCCCCTGGGCCTTCAGAACCTCGGCGAGCGTGCGCCCGGCGAGTCCGCTGTCTGGTGCGGTGCGAAAGCGGATCGCCTCGGCGGTGCCGGCCGTTTGCGCCTTGAAGATGTCGGGCATCTCGCGATGCAGGCGCGCGCGCACGTCCGGTCGCGCGAGCCGCGCCGTGACCGAGTCCTGTCCATCGGCGAGCACCCACGCCGGGAAGAGCACGTCGGAGTACGTGCTGTAGGCCGGATACGGATACACATCGAACGTGGTCCGCAGGCGGCTCGCATTCGCCTTATCGATGCGCGCGAGCGCGTCCGTGCTCTTGCCCCAGTTGAGCGCGCCGGTGCTCTTGATGTGGCTGATGTGCACGGGCAACCGAGCCGCGCGGCCCACGGTCAGCGCCTCATCGATGGCCGGCAGCAGGGCGGCGCCTTCATCGCGCAGATGCGTGACGTACAGGGCGCCCGGCGCCCGCGCGGCGGTGGCCAGCTGCACCAGCTCGGGGAGCTTGGCGTAGACCGCCGGGATGTATTCGAGTCCGGTGCCCAGGCCGAAGGCGCCGTCGCGCATGGCGTCGCGCACGAGCGCCTTCATCTGATCGAGCTCGGCGTCCGTGGGTGCGCGATTTTCGCGCCCCATCACACGGCTACGCGCCCACGTGTGCCCCGCGGTCCACATCGTGTTGGGCGCGACGTGCAGCGTGTCGAGGAAGGCGCCCAGCGGATACGGTTGGTCGAGGCTGTGCAGCGAGTTAAAGATCGTGGTGACGCCCTGTCGCAGGAAATTCTCGGCGAGTGGCGCCTGCGCAATGGTGGTGATGTGCGCATGGGGATCGATGAAGCCCGGCGCGACGATCAGGCCGGTCGCATCGATCGTGGTGGTCGCCCGCCCGAACAGCTTGCGGTCGATGGCCACGATGCGGCCATTTCGGATCCCCACATCGGCGCGCTGGCGACGCGCGCCGGTGCCGTCGATGACGGTGCCATTCCGCAGTAGGATGTCGTAGCGCGTGGCGACGGTGGTGGGCTGCGCGGCAACAGGCGCCACGGACGGAGCCAGCGCCGAACCCAGCGTCAGCAGGATGGCGCGAAGGGTCAGGCGCATGTCAGCTCAGCTCGGCCCGGAGTGCCCGCGCGACCGCCTGCACGTCGGCGACCTCGTTGAAGAGATGGAAGGAGAGGCGATGCCCGTTGAACCAGTTACCGGGGACCACCTTCACGTAGACCTGATGCCGCTGGTGCAGCCGTTGCTGCAGCGCGCCCGCGGGCGTCGCGGCCGGGAGTCGGTAGCTCACCATGGGGGAGCGATGGCCGGCGGTATCATCGGTGACCACCTCGAGCCCGCGAATGGTGCGCAACTCGGCGCGCATGGCATCGCGCAGCGCGAGGTTGTGCGCTTCGGTGGCGGCCACGCCGCGTGTGGTGTGGTAGGTGAGCGCAGCGCCCAGGCCGTACATTCCCGGCAGGTTGGTGACGCCGGTCGAACCGGTATACGCCGCTTCCCCCTGCTGCCGCGTGATCAGCGGAATGCGCTCTGACAGGTCGGCGCGCACGTAGAGCAGCCCCGTGCCTGGTGGGCCGAGCAGCCACTTGTGCCCGCTCGTGGCGTAGACATCGCACCCCAGCGCGTGCACGTCCACGCCAATGCCACCCACGGCTTGGGCGCCGTCGATGATGGCCAGCACGCCGCGTTCGCGAACGGCCGCACACACCTCCGTCACGGGCATGCGCACGCCGGTCGAGGGGAGCACGTGCGCCATCGAAAGCACCCGGGTGCGTGGGGTGAGGCGCGATTGGACCTGCGCCACGAACGCCGCGGCGTCCACCGGTCCGGGGGGGATGACGATTTCGTCGATCACGATGCCGCGCGTCTTGGCCAGCCACTCCCAGCAACTGCGTCCGCCCGGGTGTTCCTGATCGGTGGTCAGCACGCGATCGCCGCGCTCGAAGGCGCTGGCCATCGCGCTGACGACCCGGTTCAACCCATCGGTGGTGGACGTGGTGAGGGAGACCTCGCGTGTCTCCGCCCCGATGAACTGCGCGGCCTGTGCGCGCACCACGTCGAGGTTCTGCTCATGGGCGCCGTAGCCGTACGCGGTCGGGTTGCGCTGCAGCTCTTCCCACGCGCGGTGGGCCGCCTCGCGCACGGGGCGCGGTGACGGGCCCAGTGAGCCGGTCTGCACGTACACAAGGCCGGGCTCGAAGGCGAAGTCCCCGGCGTCGGCGAGGCCGCGGGCGCCAGCGCTCCACGCGGCAGGGGAAGCACACAGAGGTGAGGGCAGGGCGCCGACAGCGGCCGATGCCCCGAGCGCCCCCAGAAAGGTGCGGCGCGAGGTCATGCGCGCCGTTCGCGGAAGTACGCGATCATGTCCATGCGCTTTGCGGGCTCGGCCCCGAGCTGGCGCAGCATGGTGGTGACCTGCCCGCGATGGTACGTCGCGTGGTTCACCACGTGCGCGACCATCTGCCAGATCGACGATTCGCCTTCGGCGCCCGAGAAGAGGCGATAGTAGACCACCTCGTGCACGCTCTGGTCGTCGAGCGAATCGATGAAGGCGCGGAGCTGCTGCTCGTGTTCGAGCCAGAGCGCACGGAGCCCCGAGAGGTCCGCCGGCATGGCCCCCGGGAAGGTCGTGGGGCTCACCCCCTGCCAGCGTCGCAACCAGACCACCTCGGCGCCAAACGTGTGCTGCAGCGTGGCGCGCACGGAGGGGAAGGAGCTCCCCAGGTCGCGTGCGTAGTCGTCGGCGCTGAGCCCCACGACCGCGTCGAGGACGCGATCACGGGCCCAGTAGTGATAATCGACGAGCGTGCGGAGGTAGTCGGCGGTCATGGGCGAGTCGCGGGGAGGCGTTCCGAGTCTCCCTACGCTACCCCCCGACCATCGTGGCGGCCAGTCGCGCCTCGCTACGGGCGACCGATGCTGGCGTAGCGGAAACCATGCGCGCGGACCGTGTCCGGCGTGTAGACGTTCCGCAGGTCCAGGAACACGCGCTGCACCATGGCGTCGCCCAACGCCTGCAGGTCGAGCGCGCGAAACTCGTTCCATTCCGTCACGAGCACCACGCACGACGCGCCCCTCGCGGCCTCGTACGGACTCGGGCACCACCGGACGTCCGGGAGGACACGGATCGCCTCGTGCTGCGCCACCGGGTCGTACGCCTGAACGGTCGCCCCAGCGTCCTGGAGCGCCGGGATCAGCGACAGGCTGGGCGCGTCGCGGGTGTCGTCGGTGTTCGGCTTGAACGTCACCCCCAGGACGCCAATGGTCTTGCCGCGGACGGATCCGCCGCAGGCGGCGATCACCCGCCCGGCCATGGCGCCCTTCCGTCGTTCATTGATCTGGACGACCGTTTCGACGAGCCGTACGGGCGACCCTGCATCCTGCGCGGTGCGGGCGAGCGCGAGGGTGTCCTTGGGGAAGCAGGACCCGCCATACCCGGGACCGGCGTGGAGAAACTTCTTGCCGATGCGTCCGTCGAGCCCCATCCCCGTCGCGACATCCTGCACGTCGGCGCCGAGCTTCTCGCACAGATCGGCGATCTCGTTGATGAACGTGATCTTGGTCGCGAGAAAGGCGTTGGCGGCGTACTTCGTCAGCTCCGCCGTTTCCAGCGAGGTCATCACGATGGGGGTCTCGAGCAGGTACAACGGTCGGTACAGTTCACGCAGCACGGCGCGTGCCCGCTCGGATTCACATCCGATGATCACGCGATCCGGTCGCATGAAGTCGCCGATTGCCGATCCCTCGCGCAGGAACTCCGGATTCGACGCCACGTCGAAGGACGCGGCGGGATTGGTGGCGGCGAGCAACTCGGCAACGCGCCGTGCGGTGCCCACCGGCACCGTGCTCTTGTTCACCACCACGGTGTAGTCCGTCACGGCGCGCGCGACGGCTTCGGCGGCGGCTTCGACGAATCGCAGGTCGGCATGCCCGTCGCCGCGCCGACTCGGTGTGCCGACCGCAAGAAAGACGGCATCGGCGCCGGCCACGGCAGACGGCAGATCGGTGGTGAAGCGCAGTCGCCCGGCCTTGGTGCCACGGGCCACGAGCGCCTCCAGGCCGGGTTCATAGATCGGGATCTCGCCCCGATCGAGACGCGCGATCTTCTCCTGGTCCACATCGACGCAGGTGACGTGTACGCCGAACTCGGCGAAGCAGGCACCGGAGACGAGGCCGACATAGCCGGTGCCAATCATGGCGATCTTCATGGCGACCCCGCGGTCGCGCCGTGTGGAGGCATTCGCATCGCGTACGGTCGGCCCGGCCGGTGACGAGACGCCGATGATCCGGTCGCAGGCCGGCGACGGGATTGCCACAGTTGCGTGACAGCGCAATGGTGACCGCGCCGATACGTGGTTGCAATGCAATCGTCACTGGCGCGAGCGAGCATCTGCCGTCCGGAAGAGCCACCGGGCGTCACCCGACTGTTCAGGAGATCGCCATGCTCGCTCGATCATTTGATGAGTCCAACACCCCGTTCCTGCCGGCGCCTGCCGCGAGCACTGCCGCGGCGGTCGATGCCGAGGTGTTTCCGCATCACCCCGACCGCATTCCCCCGGGTGTGGTGCAGGCCGGCTCGTACGACCTGCGGTATGCCTGGACCCGCGCCGATCTGCATGCGGTGCAGCGCCTGCGGTATCGGGTGTTCACGGAGGAGCTCGGGAACGGGACGTCGGCGTCGGTCGATGAACCCGGGGAGCGGCGCGACGAGGACGCCCGTGATCCGTGGTTCCACCACCTGATGATCGTGCATCGTGAGTCGGGCGCCGTGGTCGGGACGTATCGCCTGCAGACGGCCGTCATGGCAGCCACGCGCTTTGGCTTCTACAGCGCCACCTTGTTCGAACTGGGCGCCATGCCGGCGTCGGTGCTGCAGCAGGCCGTGGAGATCGGTCGCGCCGCGGTGGATCCGCAGCATCGGTCGGGGCGCGTGCTGCATCTGCTGTGGCGTGGACTGGCCCGATACCTGAGCTGGAACTCCAAGCGCTTCCTGTTTGGCTGCTGCTCCATTCAGGGTGTCGATGATCGGGTGGCGCAGGACACGTGGCGCGTGCTGCATGCGCGGCAGGTGCTGCACGATCGTATTCTGGTGCGGCCGCGACCGGCGGTGCGTGCGCTGGCGGACGATGGACGCACCCGTCCGCTGATCGACGCCACCGCGCTCACGGCGTCCCTGCCGTCGCTGTTCGACGGCTATCTCTCGCTCGGCGCACGCGTGTGTGGCGCGCCGGCCTTCGATCGGGAGTTCGGCACGACCGATTTCCTCGTGTTGCTGGATATCGACGAGATGCCGGCGCGGGCGGCCAAGACCTTGTTCGGGTAACGTCGCCATGGCCACGGGACCCTCGACGGCGTCACTCTCCCGGATGCTCGTCCGGGCGAGCTGCCGCGTGGTGTTGCGCGCGGTTGGCGTGCGCACTGGCGTTCGCGCGGCCGGGCCGGTGCCGGCGGGGCTGCTGATCGCCAATCACTTCGGTTGGATCGATATCGTGTCGCTGCTGGCGCACGTGGATTGTGCGTTCATCGCCAAGCGAGAGGTGGCCGGGTGGCCGATCATCGGCTGGGCGGCTCGGCGCGTAGGCGTGATCTTCATCGATCGCACCCGGAAGCGCGATCTGCTGCGCGCGATTCCCGCGGTGACCGCCGCGCTCCGTGCGGGGCGTCGCGTGCTGCTCTTTCCCGAAGGCACCACCGGTGATGGCACCGCACTGCTGCCCTTCAAGTCGGCGCTGGTCGAGGCGGCGGTGCAGGCGCGGGTGCCGGTGGTGCCGATCGCCGTGACCGGGCGGACGCGCTCCACCGATGCCGGTGCCCTCTGCTGGATTGGCGAGGAGACGTTGCTGGCCAATGTCCCGCGGGTGGTCGCGTTGCGGGACGCGCGGGTGACGATTCACGTCGGCACGCCGTTGGCCGTGGGTCCCTGTCGGAAGCTGCTGACCCACCGCGCGCGTCAGGCCATCGCCAGCATGACCGGCGGCAGCGCCCTTCGCGGCGAGCGACCGGGCACGCTGGACCCGACCGGTGCTCCGTCGCTGTCCGTGCTCGCCACGGGGCACGGCGGTCGGTAGCGCTGCAATGCGAACGCCCGGACTCGAACCGGGATGGGTTGCCCCGCCAGCTCCTAAGGCTGGTGCGTCTACCAATTTCGCCACGTCCGCAGACCGGAAAATCTATACGCGGAACCGCGCGGTCTGGAGAGGCCGCCGCGAGCCATCGCCCAGCTTGGTAGCCGTTTGTCGGCGCGGGACGTAGCGTCTCCCGGGTTGGTCCTTCCCGCGGCGGGGCGGTCCCCCCGTCTCACCCTCCCATGGAGCACGTGTTCATGATCCGACAGCTGCGATTGATCAGTGCAGTGGCC
The DNA here is from genome assembly GCA_019752115.1 of Gemmatimonadaceae bacterium. Taxonomy (NCBI): domain Bacteria; kingdom Pseudomonadati; phylum Gemmatimonadota; class Gemmatimonadia; order Gemmatimonadales; family Gemmatimonadaceae; species Gemmatimonadaceae bacterium. The sequence goes on along the minus strand of JAIEMN010000024.1, from coordinate 87,911 downwards.
ATGCTGACCGCCTGCGCGGGCGGCGAAGCGAAGAGCGGAGGCGAGAGCACGGCGGCCCCGCCCCCGGCTGCCACCGATCCGGGCGCGGTCCGAGCGGCCATCGACGCCGCCAACAAGCAGGGGATGGAGTCGTTCAACGCCGGCAAGCCCGACGGCATGGTTGTGAATTACGCCGATGATGCGATCGTGATGATGCCCGGGATGAAGGCCATGAAGGGCAAGGCCGAAATCGAGGCCGGGATGAAGGGCATGTTCGGCGCCATGGACATGAAGAACTTCAACGCCGCGACGACCGACGTGATGGTGAGCGGCGACATGGCCGTTGAGACGGGCACGATGACCTATGACAGCGGCCCGAAGGGCGGCACGCTGGCGACCGACACGGTGAAGTACCTGACCGTCTGGAAGAAGCAGGCCGACGGCAGCTGGAAGATCGTCCGCGACATCAACAACACGGACATCGCGCCCAAGATGTAGCGCGCGTGGCGCGCCGCCGTGCAGCGGGGCGGGTTGGGACGTAACGTTTCCCCATGCCTGCCACCCGATTCGCCCTGCTGCCGGCCGCGCTCTTGCTGGCCGTCTCGACCGCCGCCAGCGCCCTCCCGCCCGCGGCCACCGTCCGCGAAGCGCGCCGCCCCTTTCCCACGTATCCGTTCAGCGACCCCAATCCGATTCCGGTCGTGGGGCGCATCTATCCCTACTTCCGGTTCGACGGCTTTGCCAAGGCGAGCACGCCGCGGGACTGGAATGTGGTGACGCTCGAGAACGCGTATCTGCGGGTGGAGATCCTCCCCGAGATCGGTGGCAAGATCTGGAGCGCGGTGGAGAAGCGCACGGGGCGCTCGTTCATCTACAACAACCGCGTGGTGAAATTCCGCGACATCGCCATGCGCGGGCCGTGGACGAGTGGTGGCATCGAGGCCAACTACGGCATCATCGGGCACACGCCCAACGTGTCCACGCCGGTGGATTACGTGACCCGCACGAATGCCGACGGCAGCGTGTCCTGCATCATTGGCGCGCTCGATCTGCTGACGCGCACCCCGTGGCGCCTTGAAGTGCGCCTGGGCGCGAACGATGCGGCCTTCACGACCAGCAGCACCTGGGTGAACAGTTCGCCCCTCGAGCAGCCGTACTACTCGTGGATGAACGCCGCCGTGCCGGTGCAGGGGAAGCTCCAGTTTCTCTATCCGGGCACGAGCTATCTGGGGCATGCTGGTGAACACGGCCCGTGGCCCATCAATGCGCAGGGGCGCGACATCTCCTGGTACGACCACAACAACTTTGGCGGCTACAAGTCGTACCATGTGTTCGGGCGCGGAAGCGAGTACTTCGGCGCCTATTGGCACGACCTCGACTTCGGCATGATCCGCGCGTCGGCGCGCGACGAAAAGCTGGGGAAGAAGCTCTGGATCTGGGGGCTCTCGCGGCAGGGGATGATCTGGGAGCAGTTGCTCACCGATAGCGACGGGCAGTACGCCGAGGTGCAGAGCGGGCGGCTGTTCAATCAGAGCGCGGAAGCGAGCACGTTTACCCCGTTCAAGCATCGCGGCTTCGCCCCCGGCACCGTGGACCGGTGGACGGAGACATGGTTTCCGGTGGTCGGCACCAAGGGCGTCGTGAGCGCCAGTCGCGTGGGCGCGCTTAACGTGACGCCGCTCGGCGACCGCCTCGTGGTCACACTGCAGCCGGTCGTGGCGGTCGCCGATACGCTGCGTGTGACGGCCAACGGCCGCCGCGTGGCCACACGCTTCGTGCAGCGCGCGCCGCTGGCCCTGGCGGTAGACACCATCGCGCTTAAGGGCGCGGCAGGGGACAGCGTGGTGATCACGCTGGGCGACGATCTGCTCACCTGGCGCGCGAACGCCAGCGCCGACGATCTCGCGCGCCCGCTCGACAGCCCGCCCTTCAACTGGGGCAGCGCCTACGGTCACTGGCTGCAAGGCAAGGAGTGGATGCGCCAGCGGGAGTACGCGAATGCGCGCGCGCAGCTGGACAGTGCCCTGGTGCTCGACGCCACGTACCTGCCGGCGCTCGCCGATCGCGCGCAGCTGGCCGTGCGCAGCGGGGAGTATGCCGAGGCGATCGGCTTTGCCAAGCGCGCCCTGGCGGTGGACACCTACGATCCCGTTGCCAACTATGGGTACGGCCTCGCCAGCCAGGCGCTCGGTCGCACCGCCGATGCGCGCGATGGCTTCGAAGTGGCGTCGCAGAGTGCGGAGTACAAGGCTGCCGCGTGGTTGGCACTAGCGCGGTTGCACGCCACCACCGGCGCGCTGCGGTCGGCTCGTGAGTATGTCGAGAAGGTCCTGACGGGAGACGCCGCCCATGCCGACGCGTTGGCGCTCGGTGTGGCGCTCGCCCGCCGCGCTGGTGACGCGGCCGCGCGCGACGCCTATCTCGCGCGGCTCGATCGGACAGACCCGCTCAGTCACTCTGCACGCTTTGAACATGCGCTGGCGCTGCAGGCCCCCGACGCCGACGCACAGTTGGTGAAGGGTGTGCGCAGCGAACTTCCCGAGCAGACGCTGCTCGAGTTGGCGGGCTGGTACCTCGCGGCCGGCGACCTCGCCGCCGGCACGCGCGTGCTGCGGGCGATCGGCGATCAGCCCGAGGCGCTGTATTGGCTGAGCGCGCTGCAACCGGGCGATGCCGCGACGCTCACGAGCCGCGCGAATGGCCTGTCGCCGGTGCGCGTGTTCCCTTTCCGGGCCGATCTGGTGCCGGCGCTACAAGCCGCGGCCAGGCGCGGTGGCTCCTGGAAGCCCGCGTACTACCTGGCGCTCACGCAGTGGGCGCTCGGGCGGCCGCGACAGGCCGACTCGCTTTTCACCGCGCTTGGCAATACGCCGGATTTTGCGCCGTTTTATGCGGCGCGGGCGGCGCTCCCCAACCGGCCGGCGTGGCAGGCGCGCCTGGACCTCACACGCGCCGCGCAGCTCGACAGCGCCGAGTGGCGCTACGCACGGCTGCTCCTCGAGCGCGCGCTCGCCGAGGGGGATGCCCTTTCGGCCGTGTCGCTCGGCGAACGGGCCACCGCCCGCTTCCCGCGCAACGAAACGCTGGCGCTGCTGCGCGCGAAGGCCCACGTCGCGGCTGGGCAGTTTGCAGCGGCGGCGCGCATTCTCGATACGCTGGTGATCCTCCCCGCCGAAGGCGCGAAGGATGCCCGCGGGGTGTACCACGACGCACAGATCGGGCTGGCGCGCGAGGCCATCGCGCAGGCGCGTTGGGAAGACGCGAGCAAGGCGGTGGCCAACGCCCGCGAGTGGCCGGAGCGGCTCGGGGCCGGTAAGCCGTACGCCGCGGATGTGGATGAATCGCTCGAAGACTCGCTCGCCGCTGTCATCGCCCGGCGGCCGGCACCGCCCCGCCCAGCGGCGCCGACGGCGGCGACGGCCGACTCGCTCCGCTACGGCACGGGGAGCTGGGAAGCCGATTCGTTGGGCAATCATCGCGCGGTGCTGCGGGTCGATGCGCCGCACGACGCCGTGGTGGTGCGCATCCCGTGGCGGCGCCGCGATCAGACGCCGGAGCAGGTGAACGTGGTGATCATGACCGGCGAGGGCGCCGCCGCCCGGCGCATCAGCAACGTGAAGCGCGTCGCCATCACCCGCGAAGTGGGCGAGCTCGTGTTCCAGGCGCCAACGGCCGGCACGTACTACGCCTACTACCTGCCGTACACGGGCACGTTCAAGTCGAACTATCCCAAGATCACCTATCGCACCGTGGAGGAAACGGCGGATCCGCTCTGGTTGTCACGTATCGGTGCCGTGGCGTCGTTGCCGGTCGCCACGGTGACCGGTTTCGATGCCATCAACACCTTCACGGCGTTCACGGCCATGGAGTACATCGCGACGCGCGCCGAGACCGACGCGCTGCTCGCGAAGCACACCGGGGCGCCGTATCTGCTGTTCGCCGAGGATCGGGCGTTCTCGATTCGGATGGCCGATGACATTCCCCAGCGGTGGGCCGAGCGCGGCGCGTTCCAGCCGTTCCGGGGCACGGCCAAGCGCGGGGGGTTCTATCCCTTCCAGATCGGTCTCTGGGCCGCGCGAGGCGTGGTGGACTCGGTGCGGTACACCGTCACGCCGCTCCGGACCAAGGCCGGGCAGGTCATCCCGGCGAGTGCCATCACCGCGTTCAATCTGGAAGGCACCGATTGGTCGGGGCAGCGCTTCACGCGCACCCTGCGCGTCCCCGCGGGGAAGGTGCAGGCGCTCTGGTTTGGTGTGGATGTGCCGGCGAAGGCCGCGCCGGGGCGCTACGAGGGGCAGGTCACCATTGCGTCGAAGCAGGGCGCCCGTACTGTGCCCATCGCGCTCGAGGTGTCGAACGCGCTGGCCGTGGCGCACGGCGACGACGAGCCGGCCGATCTGACGCGGCTTCGCTGGCTCAACTCGCAGCTGGCTGCCGATGACAGCGTGGCGAAGCCCTATACCGCGCTGGCCCTCAAGGGGAGCACGGTGTCGCTCCTTGGGCGCGACTTCACCTTTGGCGCGGACGGACTGCCGGCGCAGATCCGTTCGTACTTCAGTCCGAACAACACCAGCATTGGCACCGCCCCTCGCGAGATTCTGGCGGCGCCGGTGCGTCTTGCCATGCAGGATGCGGCCGGGAAGCCCGTGACGTGGAGTGGCAGCGCACCGGTCGTCACGAAGCAGGCGCCAGGCGCGGTGGCGTGGCGTGCCAAGCGGACAGCGGGCGCACTCTCGCTCGATACCCGCGCTCAGCTCGAGTTCGATGGCACCGCCGAATACGTGGTGACGCTCCGCGCGACCACCGCCACGACGCTCATGAACGCGGCGCTCGAGATCCCCATGCAGGAGACCGCCGCCCGCTACATGATGGGGCTCGGCCAGAAGGGTGGGTATCGCCCGGCGACGTTCCACTGGACGTGGGATGTGGCCAAGAAGAATCAGGATGCCGCGTGGATTGGCGATGTGAACGCTGGCTTGCAGTTCACGCTCAAGGACGAGCACTACGTTCGCCCGCTCAACACGAACTTCTATCTCTCCAAGCCGCTCATCGAGCCGCGCTCCTGGGCCAATGGTGGCAAGGGCGGGTGTGACATCGGGCCGAGCGGGGCGGGGCAGGTGCTCGTGCGCTGCTACAGCGGCGCACACACACTGGCGGCCGGCGATTCGCTGCGCTTCGACTTCCGCCTGATGGTCACGCCCTTCAAGCCGCTCGATGTGCAGGGGCAGTGGGCGACCCGCTTCTTTCACGCCTTCGTGCCGGTGGACTCGGCGGCCAAGCGCGGCGCCAACACGCTCAACGTGCATCACGCCAATCGTGTGAACCCGTGGATCAATTACCCCTTCATCGAAACGGCCCAGATGAAGGCGTACATCGACTCTGCGCACGCGAAGGGGCTCAAGACCAAGATCTACTACACCGTCCGGGAGCTCACGAACCACTCGCCCGAGCTGTTTGCGCTGCGTTCCCTTGGCGACGAGGTGCTGTCGCACGGCCCCGGCGGCGGCTACTCGTGGCTGCAGGAGCACCTGGGGAGCGACTATATCGCGGCCTGGCATGTGCCGGCCATCAAGGATGCCGCCGTGGTGAACAGTGGCGTGTCGCGCTGGCACAACTTTTACATCGAAGGCCTCGACTGGCTGGTGAAGCATGAGGGCATCGACGGCCTCTATCTGGATGACGTGGCGTTCGATCGCCTGACCATGAAGCGCATTCGCAAGACGCTCGACCGCGGGAACCCCGGCGCCCTGCTCGATCTGCACTCGGCCAATCAGTACAACCCGCGCGATGGCTTCGCGTCGAGTGCCAATCTCTACCTGGAGCACTTCCCGTACATCAACCGGCTCTGGTTCGGCGAGTACTTCGACTACGACTCGAAGCCCGACTACTGGCTGGTGGAGATCAGCGGCATTCCGTTCGGGCTCATGGGCGAGATGCTCGAGAAGGGCGGCAATCCGTGGCGCGGCCTTACCATGGGCATGACGGCGCGACTCCCCTGGAGCGGCGATCCGGCGCCGATCTGGACGCTGTGGGACCAGTTCGGCATTCAGCAGAGCACAATGCACGGGTGGTGGTCGGGGCGTGATCCGGTGCGTACCAGCGACGCGGAGATTCTCGCCACCACGTGGACCAAGCCGAACGCTGACGGGCCGGTGAAGGCGATGATCGCCTTGGGGAACTGGCACGAGACTGACGCGCCCGTCACGCTGACGATCGATTGGGCGGCCATGGGGCTCGACAGAGCGCGCGTGCGGCTCCGCGCGCCGGCGGTCGAGGCGTTTCAGGACGCGGCGAGCTACGCGCCGGGTTCTACGATCACCGTGCCCGGGAAGAAGGGGCTCGTGCTGCTGGTGGAGCAGCGGTAGCGAGCGACAGGACTTCCGCCGCGATGGCATCCGCCGCCTGCGGACGGGCGGCGGCGAGCGCGGCGGCCGATGCGCGCGCCCACGCGCCGCGTCCGTCCTCGCCGATCATCCAGTGCGTGAGGGTTTGCACGACCTGATCGACGCGCGGCGCCCACACGCCGGCGCCGGCGTTCACCACGAAGTCCACGTTGCCGGTTTCCTGACCGGGAATCGCACCGAACAGCACGACCGGGCACCCGGCCGCGAAGGCTTCGCAGATGGTGCCCGGGCCGGCCTTGGTAACCACTGTGTGGGCCGCGCGCATCATCGCCCCCAGCTCATGCACAAAACCGTACACGTGCACCGTGCCGCGCCATGCGCGTACACGGAGCCGGTCGGCCAGCGCGGCGTTGCGCCCGGTCACCACGGCGAGATCGCAGGGTAGCCCGGCGCGGTCGATGGCCTCGGCCAGCTGTTCGATGGGCCCGACGCCGTCACCTCCGCCGATGAGCAGGACGGTCGGGCGCTCCGTGCTCCACCCGAGCGGCGCCGAGAGGATGGGCCGATCGTGGGGTCGCGCGGCAAACGACGGATCCACCGGCAGCCCCAGTTCGCGCACGCGCTCACGCGGTACGCCACCGGCCATCGCCTGCGCAGAGGCGGCGCGCGTTGGCGTCACGATCAGGTCGGCGAGGCGGTGATACCACGAGACATGCCCGCTCACGAGATCAGTCACCACCACGGCGATGGGCGTCTCCCGAAACGCGCGGCGCAGCGGGGAGGTCAGCAACGGGTGCGTGGACACGATCACGTCGGGCGAGCGGTCCTCGCGCAGGCCACGAAAGGTGCGGCGCAGGACCGGCCACGCCATGAGCTGCGCCGTGGCGGTCACCAGGCGCGAATTGGTCAGACGAAAGCCGGTGCGCCAGAGCCACGCGGCGCCACCGACCACCTTGGGATACGCCGCCTGCAGTCGGTTGAAGGGCCAGCGACCGCTCATGGCGTAGGGATCGACCAACTCGATCGAGACCGGCGTCCCGATCCGCTCGAAGGCGGCCTGCAGATGGCGGGCGGCGGCACGATGCCCGCCCCCCGTGTCACTGAAGGCGATCAGAATGCGGAGCGGCGACTCCAGCGGTGGTGCGCTCACGGCGTAGGGTTGGCGGCGACCGGCAGCACGGGCGCTCCGGAGGCGATCCACATGGCCCGCCAGCGTGTCCGCCACTGCTGGACGAGCGCCGCGATCAGCAGCGCCACAAACACAAAGTCGATGATGCCAAAGCCGATGCCCGCCGCGAGCAGCTTCGCGGGTTCATGACGCCTCAGGTACCATCCGACCGACGCGCCAAGCGCTGCGGCGATACCGCAGAGGGCGAGCAGGCGGTTGCCGGCCGCCCGCGGCATTCGGAGGGCACCCATCACGTGTTTGCCACGCCAGGCCCACAGCAACCGACGGCGGGCGATGTCGCGCCACATCCACGCGGTGGCCAGCCCGAAGAGAATCGTGAACCAGCACTGCAGGGCATCGTGCAGCGGAACGGGCCCACCAATGTGCGGCACCATGGTGCGCAGGAAGGGCAGGGAGGGCACCAGCCATCCGGAGTGATTGCCATGCGTGATGCCATCGACCAGCACGTGCGAGATGCCCCCCAGGCTCGCTGAGGTGGCGACGCGTGCCCACCCGCGCCATCCCGTCGGCGCATCGATGGCCGCGAGATCATGCACGCGCCACCATCCGTGCTCGCGCACATACGGCAGGAGCGCCGGCAGCATGATCACGGTCAGCAGCCAGACGAGCAGCGCGGTCAGCGCCGGCGTGAACCACAGCTGCGCGCTCAACGTATGACTGAAGATGCTGTCGTCGGACATGGTCCCGAGGAACGCCAGATCCGGGGCCATGCTGCCGATGCACAGCGCCAGCCCGGAGAAGCGATGCGGCCATCGCATCTTGAGCGGAACCACCAGCGCCTGATGAGAGAACACGGTTGCCGGCATGCCGCACCTCGAGTCGGAGTCGGGGAACGCGCGATGCGGAAGGCTCACCTGACTCCGCGACAATCGTTTGATGATTCGGTCGCGGCGCGGTGTACACCGTGAAACGAGACGGTAACCGACTGGGACGCACGACGACGTGTCGTCACTCGATGCCCATTCGACACCGCGCCGTGACACCGCTGTTGCCGAACGAGTGAAGGTATGGGGTCCCGCCCTTGCCCTCTCTCCCAGTCCAGCCCATGACCCGACTCTCCACCCGCTCGTGGCTCACCGTCGCGCTGTGCGTGTTCGGTGCCAGCTGCATGCCCGACACCCTGAGCCCGACCCAGGCGTCGCCGGCGAGCGTCCTCCCATCGACGGCCTCGGCCGATCGGAGCTCTGCCGACCGTGACGATCAGGATGACGCCGAGAACGCACCGGTGTCGTACGCCGTGATCGGCGACGTCCCGTACGAGCCGCGGACGCCCTCCGCGTTGTCGGTGTTTCCCACTCTCATCAACTCCATCAACGCCGACCCCGACGTGCGTCGGGCCGTACACATCGGCGACATCAAGTCCGGCAGCACGCTCTGCTCCGACACATGGTTCCAGCAGATCGCGGCAAGCTTTGCCACCTTCACCGATCCGCTGATCTACACACCCGGCGACAACGAGTGGACCGATTGTCACCGCGCCAACAACGGTGGCTATAATCCGCTCAACCGGCTCGCCAAGGTTCGCCAGCTGTTCTTTGCGGAGCCGAGGCGCACGCTTGGGGCCAATCCGGTGCGCGTGAAGGCCCAGAGGGGTTATCCGGAGAACGTGACCTGGGAGGCGGCGCAGGTGGTCCTTGCCACCTTCCATGTGATCGGCTCGAACAATGGGCGTGATCCGTGGTTCGGCGACCGCAAGGATACCACGTCGCTGAATCCGCTCGTCACCGTGCCCAAGCCCGAGACCGCGGCGGAGGGTGCCTCGCGTGAGGCCGAGTACCTCGCGCGGAACGCGGCCAACATCAAATGGCTCGATCGCCTGTTTGACGAGGCGCAGGAGGAGCGGGCGAAGGGCGTGGTCCTCTTCCTGCAGGCGGACATGTGGCATCCGAGCGATCGCGCCGGTGGCGCCAAGTTCGACGCCCACCTCGCTTTCCTGACTCGCCTCGCCGCGCTGGCCACGCGCTTCGGGAAGCCCGTGCTCATCGTCTGCGGCGATAGTCACGACTTCCGGGTGGATGTCGGGGTGCCCTGGTTCTCGCTCTACGGGCTCACGCCGGTTCCGAACATCACGCAGCTCACGGTGGACCGCAGCATCGAAGCCGACATTGATTGGCTCAAGCTGACGATCGATCCGACGTCGCCGACGGTGTTCAGCTGGAAGCAGGTCTTCGTGCCGTAAAGGGCCCGAAAGGGGTCCGAGACCTGATGCGCCCGACGCGCTTCGCTCAGCCTTGCTGGGCGAAGCGCGTCAGTCGTTCGAGGGTGGCCGCCATCTCCGACGTCGTGGCCGCCGGATGAATGGGGCAGAGTCGCAGGGCGGGGCGTCCGCGCAGCACCGTACTCATGACCGTGGCGTAGCCATCCTCACGCAGGCGGTCCACGGTACGCGCCGTGAGCGCATCGGTCTCCGCATCACTCAACCCCGGCTGTTTCCAGCGGAACGTGACGATCCCCATTTGCGACGGTGTGACGATCTCCCAGTGCCCGCTCGCGATGAGCCATTCCTGCGCGAAGTCGGCCAGATCAAAGCCCACCTGAATGGCGTCGCGGAACGCCGCCAGGCCAAAGGTGCGCATCGACAGCCACAGCTTGAGCGCTTTGAACGAGCGCGTGAGCTGAATGCCGCGCTCGAAGAAGTTCACATCGTGCTGAATGTGGCGCGAGACGTCGGCGAGATAGTCGGCATGATCGTCCTCCTCCACGCGAAACGTCTGCTGCATGAGGCGGGCATCGCGCACCAGCAGGCAACCGATCTCGAACGGCTGGAAGAGCCACTTGTGCGGATCGAGTGTGATCGAGTCGGCGCGGTCCAGCCCGCGGAGGGCCTCGGCGCCGCGCGGATGCAGGACGGCGGCCGCGCCGTACGCCCCGTCCACGTGCAGCCACAGCGATTCTCGGGCACAGAAGTCGGCGAGTGCCGGCAGCGGATCGATCGCCCCAGTGTTGGTGGTGCCGGCATTGGCCACGACGCAGAACGGGCGCCGGCCGTTTGCACGGTCCTCGGCGACTGCGGCGGCGAGCGTCGGGAGATCGAGTCGGTACGAGGTGTCGGTCGCGACGGCCCGCCGCTGATGCTTGGCGAACCCGAGTACCCGCAGCCCCTTCGACATCGACGAATGCGTCTGGTCGGAGTAGTACACCACGGCGTTCGGGTCATGCCCCCCGAGCCGGGTTTCTCGCGCGACCACGATGGCCGACAGGTTGGCCATCGAGCCACCGCTCAGAAAAATGCCGCTCGCCTCGGCGGGGAGGCCGCAGGCGCCCCGCAGCCAGTCGAGCACGGTGAGCTCGATCTGCGAGGCCGCACTCGACGCGAGCCAATGACCACTGAACACGTTGTGGCCGCTCATGAGGAAGTCGCCCACGGCGCTCACGAAGTTCGACGGACTGGGCACGAACGCGTAGAAGCGCGGATGATCGGCCTTGAAGCTGTTCGGGAAGACATCGCGCGCGAGCGTTGCCAGGAGCGACTCCACCGGCTCCGGCGCCTCGTTGAGCGGCGCATGCAGCAGCCGCTCGGCCTCGGCCCGGGTGATGCTCTGGGTGGTGTGCATCGTGCGCACCTGCTCATGACGGTCCATGACCATCTGCAGCGCGCGGTCACCAAGGGCCTGCATCTCGGCCCGGGAGAGTTGGAGGGGGGAGGGCATGGACAATTCTATCAATCCGAAACCGCTCCGTGACCTCCCCGTCGCCGTTTCGCCATCGGTTCGTCACCGGAATGGGGGAGCTTTGCTGTCCATGACTACCTGGCTCCGTCGTCTGGATGCGCGCGATCGCGCGCTGTTCTCCCGGTGCACGCTGCGTCCCTCAGGGAGCGTCGCGGCTCGAGTCTTCTGGCGCGCCATCACCCATGCCGGAGGCGCCCGCGCGAGTATCGGCTTGTGTCTCGGCTCGGTGGCCTGGCCCTCCGTCTCGCTCCTGGTGGCCTGGCGGGCCTTGCTGCTCCTCGGGGTGTCCCACGCGGTCGTACAGATCGTGAAGCGCACCGTCGGGCGCCCGCGTCCGGTGGACGGGGAGGCGTTCCCGAGCCTCGTCGAGGTCCCGGACCGTTTTTCGTTCCCGAGCGGACACGCCTGCGCGGCGATGGCCGTCGCTGTGGGCTTCGCATCAGCCTTCCCCGCGCTTTCGATGCCCCTGCTGCTCGCGGCCTGGCTGGTGGGCTTCTCGCGGGTGGTCCTCGGCGTCCACTACCCCGGCGACGTGCTGGTGGGGCAGGCCATCGCATTGCTGACGGCCTATCCGCTGCTCGGATGAGCGCGGTGGAATGACCGGCTTTGACCTGAGAGCGCTACCCCCGCGCATTCGCGGCGAGGCAGCGCTTGGCGTACTCGATGTCACCGAGTGGTACGGGGAGACTAGCGGCGGTATTCGCACCTATCTCGATGAGAAGGCGGCGTACGTCTCCGCGCGCGACGAGCTGCGCCATGTCGTCGTCGTGCCCGGCGAGCGCGACGCCGTGGACGATGAGCCGGGCGTTCGTCGGTATCGGCTTCGGGGGCCGCGTATTCCGCGGCATCGCCCGTACCGCTTCATGCTGGCCACGCGCTCACTCGCCCACATCGTGCGCCACGAGCGTCCCGACGTCATTGAAGTCGGCAGTCCGTTCGTCGTCCCCTGGATCATCGCGCCGGTCTCGCGCCGCATGGACGTGCCCATCGTGTGTTTTCACCACACGAACGTCAGCGGCCTGATCGATCGCACGCTGCACGGGGCGCCGCGCATCGGTGGGTTCGCCGGGCGGGCGACGCGCGCCTATCTGCGTCGCCTCAATGATCTCGCGGCCATCACCATTGTCGCCTCGCGCTCGGCGCGTGGTGAACTCGAGGCGGCCGGTGTCACGCGGATCGTCGATATTCCGCTTGGCGTGGACACCGAACGCTTTACGCCGACCTTGCGCGCCAACGCCTCGGATATCCGTCGACAGTGGAAGCTTCCCGATGCACCGCTGGTCGGCTACCTCGGCCGTTTCGCCGCCGAAAAGTCGCTGTCGCTCGTGCTCGATGCCTGGGCCGAGGTGGAGCGTGTCAGCGGCGCGCGTCTGGTCCTGATCGGCACCGGTCCGGAAGAAGAGCAGCTGCGCGCGCATCCCTACGCCTCGCGCGTCCACTTTCTGCCATTCCAAACCGACCGCGCGCAGGTGGCGCGACTGGTGGCCGCGCTGGATGTCATGGTTGCGCCGAGCCCGGTGGAGACCTTCGGTCTGGCCGCGCTCGAGGCGCTGGCCTGTGGGACCCCGGTGCTCACGGCCGATCGTGGCGGTGTCGCCGAACAGGTGCAGGCCAGCGGCGCGGGGCTCGCGTTCGAGTCTGAGCGCGTGGACGCGCTCATCGCGGCCGCCATTGCGCTTTTGGGGCAGGACCATGCCGTACTCGCGGCGCGTGGGCGCATCTTCGCCGAACGCCACCACGCCTGGCCAATCGTGCTGGATCGGCTGTTTACCGTCTATCGCGACGTGGTCCGCACATGAAGGCGGCTCGCCAGGAACCGCGGGTGCTGGCGTCCATCCACGACGTGGCGCCGCCGCATGCGCTGGCCGTCCAGCGGCTGTGGAGCGCCTGTCGCGACGCGGGGTTCATCCCGGCGCTGTTTGTCGTGCCGAACTGGCACGGCCAGTGGCCACTCGCGCAGGCCGACGCCTTTGTCGAGTGGATCCGTGAACGGGCCGCTGACGGCGCCGAGGTGTTCTTGCACGGCGAGCGGCACGATGAAGTCGGATCGCCTCGCGGCCTTCGCGATCACTTCCGCGCCGTCGGGCGCACGGCCGCCGAGGGCGAGTTCCTGACGCTCGACCGATGGTCCGCGCGCACGCGCATTCGACGCGGGGTGCTGTATCTCTGGGCGCTTGGGCTGCGTCCGGTGGGCTTCGTGCCACCAGCCTGGCTGGCGCACGAGGGGACGCACGAGGTCGTCCGCGAGACGGGGCTGGCCTTCAGCGAAGACGCGGGGCACGTCTATGTGCACGATGGCGATCGCTCGGTGGCGCTGGCCGCGCCGGCCGTGCGCTGGAGCGGTCGCACCACGGTGCGTGCGCATCTGTCGCGCGTGGCGGTGGGCTGGCACTGGCTCAATGCCTCGCGCACCCCGCTCGTGCGACTGGCACTGCATCCGCAGGACCTTTCACATCCCATCACCGCCCGGTCCGCACTCACCAGCATCGCGCGGTGGGGCGAGGCCGGCGCGCCGTCGCAATATGCCGAGGTGCGTGCATGACGAGTCTTCCGCTCCGAGACGTGGGACGCCGACGCCAGGGGTCCGGCGATCTGGCCTACACGGTGCCCGATATGTCCGACGTGCGGCTCGCGATCTTTACCGAGACGTTCCGGCCGCAGGTCAACGGGGTGGCCCGCACCCTTGATCGGTTGGTGCAGGCGCTCGAGGCCCACGGCGGAACGGCGCGCGTGTTCACGGCGGACGATCCGGCGGCGGTGGCCGAGCCCGGCGTCACACGATTCCCGTCGCGTGCGTTCTGGGCCTATCCGCAGCTTCGGCTGGCGTGGCCCTCGGCCAACGCCACCAGCAGCGCGCTCGCGGACTTCAAGCCGACGTTGGTGCATCTCGCGACCGAATTCGGCATGGGGCTCGCGGGCCGGAAGGCCGCCCGTGCGCTCGGCGTGCCGATCGTGTCGAGCTATCACACGAACTTTACGGCGTACGCCAAGCACTATCGCTTGGGCGCCCTCTCGCGACCGGGCTGGCAGTACCTGCGGTGGTTCCACGCCGCGGCGATGGGGACGTTCTGTCCGACGCAGGCGTCGGTGGATGACCTGCAGGCGCATGGATTCACGCGCTGTGCGGTGTGGTCGCGCGGCGTGGACAGTCAGCGCTTCTCGCCCCGGCATCGCAAACCGGTGTGGCGGGCGCGTGCGGGCGCGTGGGACGACACCCTGCTCGTCACGTATGTCGGTCGGCTTGCCGCCGAGAAGGGATTGGACGTAGCGCTCGATGCGGTGCGTCTCGCCGCCGAACAGCGGCCGGCCCAGATCCGCATGCTCGTGGTGGGAGACGGACCGGGTGAAGCCGATGCGCGGGCAATGGCGCCCGACTGCGTGCACTTCGCGGGGCGGCTCGAAGGGCAGCCGTTGCAGGAGGCCTATGCGGCGGGAGATGTGTTTCTCTTTCCGAGCACCACCGATACGTTCGGCAATGTGATGCTCGAAGCCATGGCCTCCGGGCTTCCGGTCCTTGGTGCAGACGTGGGCCCAACGCGCGAGGTGCTGGCGCAGGGCGGTGGATGGCTCGTGCCGCCCGGTCGCGCCGCGGCCTTTGCCGCGCTGCTGGTCCGACTGATCGACGACCGGGCCCTGGTGCAACGTGCGCGGGAAGAGGCGTTGGTGGCCGCCGCCACGCGCGATTGGGACGCGGTGTGGGCCAAGCTCTTCACAGCCTATCGCGCCGTGCAGGGGCTGCGCTGACCGACGTCAGCGCAGCCCGGTGGTATCGGTCAGCGCCCCGAGAAACGCCTTGAGCTGCGCGCGCTCCCTCAGGCTGAGATGGAGCGGCGTAGCTGGCAGCGTCTGATTGGGCAAGGCAATGCCCACACCGGCGCCGCCGCCGCGATTGTAGAAGTCGATGACCGCATCGAGCGTACGGAACGCGCCGTTGTGCATGTACGGCGCGGTCAGCGCCACATTGCGCAGTGTGGGGGTGCGAAACGCGTAGCGGTGCGGTTCGGCGCGGGACAGCGCGTGGCGACCACGGTCCGGGTCGATACGCGCGCCACGCGGCAGATCGCGCGCGGGTACGCCCAGCACTTCGAGCTCGCTTCGCTGGTACATCGGCGGCACCGTTCCATTGGTGAGCGGCACAAAGTGGCAGGTCGCGCAGCGGGCCTTGCCCATGAACAGGTTGAAGCCGGCCCGTTCGTTCGCGGTGAGCGCCAAGGTGTCCCCACGCAGGGCCTGGTCCGCCGGGGCGTTCAGGCGAGAGAGACTTCTGATGTACGCCGCCACCGCCTGACGGATGCGAAGCGGTGAAATGACCGAATCGGCTGCCGGCGCCGAGGGGAATGCCGCACGGAACTGCGCGACCATGGCGGTGTCACGCCGGAGCAGGGCGGCCGCGCCCTCCAGACTCCCGTGCATTTCCTGTGGGTTCTGCACCACCTCGGTCACCTGATCTTCCAGGTACGTCGTCCGCAGATCCGCGAATTGCCCAACCTGCAGGCCGGCGTTGAGCACCGTCGGCGTGTTGCGCGCCAGCCGTGCACCATCGAGCGCGGTGGGCGTCGGCACGCCATCGGTGAACGCGGTGGCTGGATTGTGGCAGCTGATACACGAGCGCGCGCCGCCGGCGCTCAGGCGACCATCGGCAAAGAGCGTCCGTCCAAGTGACACCCGCGCCGGTGGCGCGTGATCGAGCCCGAGTGGCGCAAAGCCATCGGGATCGACGGCATCGGCGTCGAAGACCGAGGCGGCCGTCATGCGGAATGCCCGGCGTTCGGCCGGCGTGCCGATGTGCAGCGCCGCTCGGGTGCTTACCAGCGCCTGCGCCAGCGTGCGTCCGGCGGTGCTGATGAAGGCAAGATGGTTGAACGCGGTCGTGGGTTCGCCCGTCGCGAGCGTCGAATCGGCGGTGGCCAACGCACGGGTCAGTCGAAGCCACGGCGCATCGGCGACCTGATACGGCGCGAGCGTGCGGGCGATGCCATCGAGTGCCGCGCGCGTCTCGGGGAGGGCGTCTTCCGGTGTGGCCGCGTCAAAACCAGCGAGCCCCAGCGTGAGGAGACGCGAGAGCTCCAGACGCGCCGCGTCCCACACGTGCGCATCGGTGGTCTCCTGCGCCGCGAGCATGGTGCGGGCGCGTGCGAGATGCGCACGCAGCGTGGCGACTTCAGACGCGAGTGTCGCCTGGTCCGCCACGGCGTGCTCGCCGAACAGCAGGGCGCCGATGACCTGTAACCCTGACGGGGCCAGTACCACCTCCGGGCCTTCCGTTTCCTCGACCTCAGGCACCGGGGGGCCATTGATCGAGCGGGTCGTGGTTGGCGCGTAGTACTCGAGCACGACTTCCGCGCGCTTGAAGCGGAGGCGCGCGTCGCGGAACGCCTGCTGGACCACCGCGAGCTCGGACTCGTGGCGAAGCGCCCCGATCAGCGAATCGAGCCGCGCGACGTCCATGGTGAGGGTATCAACCTCCGCGCGCCACACCGCGAGCGTGCGCGCCGCGGCCCCACCGGAGGCTGGGCGCTCCGTGTCCTCACGCGTCGCCCGACCGCCGCACGCTCCCACCACCACCGCCGCGGCACAACAGGCCGCGACGGTGGTCACACGCCAAGGCATCAACGTGGCAGCCCCTTGACGACCACCATCATGCTGGCCTGCTGTTCGCTGGGGCGCACCGTACCGCCATCCACCCCACGATACTTCGCGCCCTGCCACGAGTGCGGCTGGAGCGAGATGATGAACGTATTCGTCTGACCGAGCTGGGCCGACACGTCGATCATGGCGCCATACTCCCACCCCGCCTTGCCGGCCGGCCGAGCGCCAACGGCGTTGTAGAGCGCGGCATCGGACTTGTCCCGACGGTGGTCGAGGACCAACACCGGTCGGATCTCCTTGGTGGCGATGTTGTACTGGTAGATGTAGCCGTCGTGCGTCTCGTCGTCGTAGCCGTTGTCGTCTTCCTGGATGTAGACGTAGTTCTCGCCCACGAAGATGTTGTCGGGGTTCTGGAAGAGCTTGGCCGGGCCGTTGCGATCATCCCCGTCGGCGATGACTTCCAGTGTCCCCTTGAGCGGGTCATTGGCGTTGAGCGTCACGCGATAGGTGCGGCCGTACTTGGTGCGGCTGTAATCGGCGTTCACGCCGGCGTTGTTCTGGCCGGTCACGTTGAAGTAGATCTCGCGATTGTTCGCTGCCGATCCCTTGCGATAGTCGATATCCTCGACGCGACCGAAGCGCATCGCGTTCAGCGTCGCGCCGGCCAGATTGATCTGGCGACCGGTGAGGGACTTCTGGTTCTGGATCTGGCGGAACTCGACCGGGTAGCTCTGGCCGACGACCATGTCGCGCTCACGCACGTTGTTGTCGGTGCGCGCGAGGACATAGAGACTGCCATTGTCGAGATCGCCCACGGTGTTCGTGAGGTACATGGCCACCTGGCCACCTTCGGCGCCGGAATCGTCGTCGCCGATCATCACGACCGTCTTGCCCGGGAAGGCATCCTTGGTCAGCGGCACCGAGTTTTCGGTGTTGAAGCGACCGAACGCCGACACGTACTTGGGCGTGTTGGCCGTCGCAGTCGGCGAAATGGCGAGGATTTCCGACTCTTCGCTGCTTTCGCCGTTCGTGAGGTAAAGCGGCCCGAACCCATGGACTTCCGGCGTCACAAGCGTGGCCGAGCAGAGGCGATACTTGCCGAACGTGGAGTTGATCAGGTAGTCGCCGGCGATGGGTTTGAGCGACGCATCGAACTTCACGCGCGACACGGCGAAGTTGTCCTCGTGATTGGTGAGGAGCGTGAAGGTGCCATCCGTATTCCGGAGGAAACCCGCGCCGTCGGCGGATCCGCCGAACACGAAGCCCGGGGAGCCCGCGATCACGTCGTCGCTGCTGATGAGGCTGTAGACATCCACGCCCGACACGAGCGGGGTGAGCAGGGCGGGCGTGACGGACTGGTTCGTGAGCGGGGTCGCCGGCACGGGCGTGACGGCGGTCGCATCGTCGGAGCCGCAACCGGCGAGCAGGGCCGCACTGATGCCGAGCGGCAGCAGGGCGAGACGGAGAGCAGGGATACGCATGAGGGGCGGATTTGAGGTTCGCGTCGATGCGGGACACCGCACCGAACGCGAGAAAAACGCTCCCGATTGTTGTTGAACGGCGACGCGCCGGTCACTGGCTGGTCACGCCCGAGACACGAACGCATGACACGCGATCCGTGACCCCCGACACAGGGGCGCGGCGTCCGATGGAACCCGCGCGGGTATAAGAGCCCACCACTTTGACCAAGGAGCAGCGCGATGCAGCGAACACACCCGACGTGGAGCCGGCTTGCGGTCGGCCTGGCGCTCTCGGTGGCCGGAGCGCCCGTGGCCCAGGCGCAGGCCGGGCCCTTCGTGGGCATTCAGTATTCCGGCAGCTCGGTGAGCGTGAAGGACGCCGCCAATGACCTCAAGTTCGGCAGCGGCTTTGGCCTGCACGCCGGGCTGGCCGGATCCCGCTGGGCGGTGCTGGCGAACTTCGATCGCAGTGTGCTCACCCGCGATGCCGCCGATGTCACCCTCACCCAGTACGACGCGCTCGCACGCCTCACCCTGCTGGGCAGCGGGTCGCCCTTCCAGCTCTACGCCACCGGAGGCGCCACCGGCCGCTCGGCCTCCAAGGGCACCGACTTCAAGAGCATCGCCCCCACCGGCGGTGCCGGCGTGCAGCTCTTTGTCACGCCGCATATCGCGCTGAATGGCACCGCGCTCTGGACCTACGGCAACCTGACGCGGGCCAACCAGCTCAGCACCAACGCGCCCGCGGGGACGTACACCAGCACGCAGACGCGGGTGAATGTGGGGGTAAGTATCTACCCACTCGGCCGCTAAAGCTCGAAACCCCATCCCGGTACCCAAACCCCGAACCGATCGGTTCGGGGTTTGGGTACCGGGATGGGGTTTCGAGTGAATAGGCGGGTTAGCCGCCGATTCGCAGGTTCACAATCCGCTGCCCCAGCCGCGGGTCCATGCTCTGCACCAGCAGGCTCACGTAGTCGCCTTCCTTGAGCCCGCTCAGCGCGGCCTGCAGGTCGCCCACGCTGCGGATGTCCTTGCGGGTGGGGTAGCGCAGCTCGAGGATCACGTCGCTCCCGGCGGCGATCTTGTCGCGCGCTGGGCCGTCTTCGTTCACCTCGGCTACCCGCACGCCGCGGCCGCCCGTCTTGAGGCGATCCGCGACCTCCGCGGGGAGCGGCTCCACCGACAACCCGAGCTTGCCGGCCGCCGGGGCCGTGCCCGGGCGATCGACGTTCGGATTGACCGCCGCCACCACACCGGTCGGATCGGCCTCGGCGAGCTTCACCTTGAAGCTCTTCTTGGTGCCGAAGCGCATCACCTCGACCGGCACGATCTCGCCCACCTTGTGCGAGCGCACGATGCGCTGCAGCGCGCTGACGCGATCGATCGGCTTGTTGTCCACGGAGATGATCACGTCGCCGACTTCGATGCCCGCCGCCTTCGCCGGGCCGCCATCGGGCGGATTGAAGCCGCCGACCTTCACACCGGCCACCTTCGAGAGACCGTTGATGCCGGCATCTTCCGGATCGATGCGCCCGACCGAGACGCCGATCACCGGGATGCGCACGCGCCCTTCCTTGATCAGGTCATCGGCCACGCTCTTCACCAGCGTGATCGGAATCGCGAAGCCGTAGCCCGAGTAGAAGCCGGTCTGCGACATGATCGCGCTGTTCAGGCCGATCACTTCACCGCGCAGGTTGATCAGCGGGCCACCCGAGTTCCCCGGGTTGATCACGGCGTCGGTCTGGATGAAGTCGGAGATCGTGAAGTTGCCGGCGTTCGGCAGCTGAATCTCCGAGCCGCGGCCCTTGGCCGAGATGATGCCGGCGGTGACCGTGAAGTCGAGGCCGAGCGGGTTGCCCACGGCGAGAACCCACTCACCGATGCGCGTGCGCTCGTCGTCGCCGGTCGTCAGCGTCGGGAGCCCCTTGGCGTCGATCTTCACCACGGCCACGTCGGTCGTGGAGTCGGTGCCGATGACCTTCGCGCGGAAGGTGCGGCCGTCGCTCAGGGTGATCGAAACCTGGTCGGCATCGGCCACCACGTGATTGTTGGTGACGATGTAGCCGTCAGCCGAGAGGATGAAGCCGGAGCCTTCGCCACGCGACTGGCGCGGCTGCTGGCCGCCGAACTGGTCGAGGAAGTCCTCCATCCCCTGCGGGACGCGGCCGCGGATCTGCGCGCGGGGCTTGTAGGACTTGGTGGTGTTCACGGCGACGACCGCCGGCGTCACGCGCTCGGCGATGTCGGCAAAGGAGGCGTTCCCCTCCGGCCCAGCCGGCCCGCGACCAATGACATTCGCGCGCGGCGAGGTGGGGCTCTGCGCCCAGCTGATCTTCGTCCAGTCCATGCCGGACGCGAACAACACGCCTGCGCCGAAGCAAAGGACGGCGGCAGAGGCAAAACGGAAGCGAGAGAATCGAGCAGCCATGGTTCGTGACTCGTTGATGTGTCGGGACCCGTCCTGCGCCACAGTCAGACACCAAAGCCCCGCCAGGAGTTTCCGGCGGGGCTCGGCGTGTGTCCAGAGGCCTTACTTCTTGTCGTCGACGATTTCGTAATCGGCTTCGACCACGTCGTCCGGCTTGCCGGCGCCCGCCGACGGGCCGGCGTCGCCCGCCGGGGCCCCACCCTCAGCCGGGGCGTCCTGCGCCGCCTGCTGCTGGTAGAAGGCCTGGCCGGCCTCGCTGTAGGCCTTGCTCAGCTCTTCCTGCGCGGCGCGGATCTCGTTCATGTCGTCACCGCGCAGCGCCTTGCGGGCGCGCTCCACGGCGGCGTCGATCCGCTCCTTGAGGGGGGCGGCGACCTTGTCGCCCCACTCCTTCACGTT
Source organism: Gemmatimonadaceae bacterium (assembly GCA_019752115.1). Taxonomy (NCBI): domain Bacteria; kingdom Pseudomonadati; phylum Gemmatimonadota; class Gemmatimonadia; order Gemmatimonadales; family Gemmatimonadaceae; species Gemmatimonadaceae bacterium. The sequence goes on along the minus strand of JAIEMN010000024.1, from coordinate 66,849 downwards.
CTTCTCGACTTCGTACGTCTGCGAGTCGAGACGGTTGCGGGTGTCGATCTCCTCGCGACGCTTCTTGTCTTCGGCCGCGTTCTTTTCCGCGTCCTTGACCATGCGGTCGATCTCGTTGTCCGACAGGCCGCTCGACGCTTCGATCCGGATCTTCTGTTCCTTGCCCGTCGCCTTGTCGCGCGCCGTCACATGCAGGATGCCGTTGGCGTCGATGTCGAACGTGACCTCGACCTGCGGCATGCCGCGCGGAGCGGGTGGGATGCCCGACAGCTGGAACTTGCCGATCGTGCGGTTATAGACCGCCAGATCGCGCTCGCCCTGCAGCACGTGGATCTCCACCGTGCTCTGGTTGTCGTCGGCGGTGGAGAACGTCTCCGCCTTCTTCGTCGGGATGGTCGTGTTGCGCGGGATGAGCACCGTCATCACGCCACCGAGCGTCTCGATGCCGAGCGAGAGCGGCGTCACGTCGAGCAGGAGGACGTCCTTCTGCTCGCCGGTGAGCACGGCGCCCTGGATGGCGGCGCCGACGGCCACGACTTCGTCGGGGTTCACGCCCTTGTTGGGCTCCTTCCCGAAGAAGGTCTTCACGACTTCCTGGATCTTCGGGATGCGCGTCGAGCCGCCGACGAGGATGACCTCGTCGATGTCGCTCGGCTGCATGCCGGCATCCTTGAGCGCCTGCTTCATGGGCTCGAGCGTCCGCTGGACGAGGTCGTCCACCAGCTGCTCAAACTTGGCGCGCGTCAGCGTGTAGTTGAGGTGCTTCGGGCCCGTCTGGTCGGCGGTGATGAAGGGCAGGTTGATGTCCGTCGTGCTCGCGCTCGACAGCTCCATCTTGGCCTTTTCGCCGGCTTCCTTGAGGCGCTGGATGGCCATCGGATCCTTCGAGAGGTCGATGCCCTGATCGCGCTTGAACTCGGCCACGAGCCAGTCCATGACGCGCTGGTCGAAGTCGTCACCACCGAGGTGGGTGTCGCCGTTGGTGGCCTTCACTTCGAACTGGCGCGTGCCATCGACGTCGTACAGCTCCAGGATGGAGATGTCGTACGTGCCGCCGCCGAGGTCGAACACGGCGACCTTTTCGTCGGTCTTCTTGTTCTTGTCGAGGCCATAGGCGAGGGCCGCCGCCGTGGGCTCGTTCACGATGCGGAGCACCTCGAGGCCGGCGATCTTGCCGGCGTCCTTGGTGGCCTGGCGCTGGGCGTCGTTGAAGTACGCGGGGACCGTGACCACGGCCTTGGTGACCGGGTGGCCGAGGTAGTCCTCGGCGGTCTGCTTCATCTTCTGCAGGACCATGGCCGAGATCTCGGGCGGCGTGTAGCGCTTGCCGCCGACTTCCACCGCGGCCACGTCGTTCGGGCCGGCCACGATCTTGTAGGGGACGCGCCCCTGCTCATCCTTCGCTTCGGAGACCCGGCGGCCCATGAAGCGCTTGATGGAGAAGATGGTGTTCTGGGGGTTGGTGACGGCCTGACGCTTGGCGATCTGGCCAACGAGGCGCTCGCCATCCTTGGTAAAGCCGACGACGGACGGCGTGGTGCGGCCGCCCTCGGCGTTCGGAATCACGACCGGATCGCCACCTTCCAGAACGGCCACGACGGAGTTGGTCGTGCCGAGGTCGATGCCGATAACTTTTTCAGCCATGGGGATCTCGTGTGGGAGGTCCTGCGGGTAAGGAGCGCGGACGGCCGGACGCCGCCGCGGGGTTACTCGTGAGTGGAAAAGGCAAGGGACGGGCCGAACTTCCCCTGCCGCTCCGGCGTAGATGGTAGGGAATGCAGGGGTGATCAGCCTGCCCAACCGGCAGACTGCCATTTTGACCCAAGGCGAGTGCCATGTTTCCTGTCTCCGACGACAATCCAACGCTGCGGACGCCGGTCATGACGGTGGCCATACTGGTGGTCACCTGGGCCGTCTGGCTCCTGGTCCAGGGGGCCGGCGACCCGTTCCGTCTGGCGGTGAGCGTCTGCGACCTCGGGTTCGTGCCGGGGGAGGTGAGCCGGCAGGCCCCGCTCGGACTGGGGGTGCCGCTGGGGGTGATCGACGGCCAGCCGCTGGCGTGCGTGGTGGACAACCAGACGATCAACTGGTTCACCCCGATCATTTCGATCTTTCTGCACGGCAGCTGGACGCACCTGATCGGGAACTCGCTCTACCTCTGGGTCTTCGGCAACAACGTCGAAGACAGCATGGGGCGGGGGCGTTTCCTTGGCTTCTACCTGCTCACCGGTGTGCTGGCGGCGATGGCGCATCTGGCGGTGGATCCGGGCTCCCCGGTGCCGACGGTGGGGGCCTCGGGGGCCATCTCGGGGATCATGGGGGCGTACCTGGTGATGTATCCGCGGGTGCATGTGCGGACGTACATCCCGCCGATCTTCCTCTTCCGGCTCCCGGCGTGGAGTGTGCTGATCTTCTGGTTCGGCAGCCAGGTGGTGTCGGGGCTCCCCGAGCTCTCGCCCCTGCGGCGGGAGATTTCGGGTGGGGTGGCCGTCTGGGCGCACGTGGGCGGCTTCGTGGCCGGCGTGCTGCTGGCCAAGCTGTTCGAGAACACCGAGCTGGTGCGGCGGCGCAAGACGCTGGGCGACGCGAAAATGGTTTGGGGCTGAACTGTTCACAGCGCGGGGCCCTGTGTAACGAACCGCCGCGCGGATGGCGTTCACCGCCCGGTGACGCGATCGTTACAGTGCTCACGGTATCGGACTTCCGCGTTCGCCTGCTTTCATAGAGCGACGATGGGTGCCGTCCGGACCCTTTGTGACCCCTCGCTGAACCCTTTGTGAAGCTCTTCGCCAAAGACGAGTCCTTTTTCGACGCGTTCCGTCAGCTCGCCACGCATATCGGCGAGGCCGCGCGTCTGCTGCGTACGCTCTTTGAGAACCCCGCCGATGCGCCCCGCATCGTACCGCAGATCAAGAAGGTCGAGACTGATGGCGATGCCATCGTCGTGGCCATCAATCAGCGCATCGACACGAGCTTCGTGACGCCGCTGGACCGCGAAGACATTCACCTGCTCGCGAAGCGGCTCGACAACGTGATCGACCTCATCAACGGCGCGTCGCGCCGGGTCCTGATGTTCCGCGTGACGTCGCCGCGGCAGGGTGGGGTGGCGATGGCCGACGTGATCGTGCGCGCGGCGCATGAAATTCAGGCGTCGGTGGGCGACGTGACCAAGCGCGCCAAGATGATGGAGCACAGCAAGACGATGAAGGCGCTCGAGGAAGAGGGCGACGTGCTCTACGCGCAGGCGGTGGGCGCCCTGTTCGAACATGACGAGCCGGCGATCGAAGTGCTCAAGTGGAAGGAGATCTTCGACGCGCTCGAACACGCCATCGACGAGTGCGAGGATGTGTCCAACGTGCTCGAAAGCATCGCGCTCAAGAACAGCTGACGCCTCGCCTTCGACACTGTGGTCACCTTCGTCGTTTTCATCATCGTCACTGCGCTGGTCTTCGATTTCATCAACGGGTTTCACGACTCGGCGAATTCGATCGCGACCATCGTCGGGACGCGCGTCCTGAATCCGCTGGCGGCCGTCATCTGGGCTGCCGTCTTCAACTTTTCGGCCCTCTTCTTCGTGGGATCGGGGGTCGCGAAGTCGGTGGCGTCCGGTTTCGTGAGCCTCAACGTCGTCGACGCCAACGTCATCTTTGGCGGACTCCTCGGCGCGATCATCTGGAACCTGATCACCTGGTGGTTCGGGATCCCGTCCAGTTCCTCGCATGCGCTCATCGGCGGCTACGCCGGGGCCGCCGTGGCCAAGGCCGGCTTTGGGGCGCTGCTGTGGGGCAAGAAGTGGATCGAGACGCTGTCCGCCATCGTGGTCTCGCCGGCGCTCGGCGCCTTCATGGGCTTTGTGCTCATGATCCTGGTGCTCAACATCTTCAACAAGGTCGCGAACCCGAAGGCCGAACGGTTCTTCCGGGTGGCGCAGCTCACCAGTTCGGCGTTGCTCTCGCTGGCGCACGGCGGGAATGACGCCCAGAAGACCATGGGCATCATCGTGGGCCTGCTGGTGGCATCGCAGTCGGCGTTCGCCTCGCAGACGGGGCTGCTCTCGCATCTGCACGTCACCTCACTCGACTCGATCCCCGTGTGGGTGGAGTTGAGCGCCTACACGATGATCTCGCTGGGCACGCTGTTCGGCGGCTGGCGCATCGTGCACACGATGGGCACGCGCATCACCAAGCTGCGCCCGGTGGGTGGCTTCTGCGCCGAGACGGGTGGCGCGATGGTCATTCTGCTGGCGACGCGCGTCGGCATCCCGGTGTCCACCACACACACGATCACCGGTGCCATTGTTGGTGTCGGCGCGACCAATCGCCTCTCGGCGGTGCGCTGGGGGCTCGCCAGTCGGATCGTCTGGGCCTGGGTGATCACGATTCCGGCGAGTGCGCTGATGGCGGCGCTGACGTACAAGCTCCTCGCCGTCACCAATCCGCTGTGATGGGCGCCTGATGGTTGGCTCGTCGACGTCGCTGGCCCTGCCGTATCTGAACCGCGAGCTCTCGTGGCTCGATTTCAATGCGCGCGTGCTGGAGGAGGCGCTCGACGAGCGGGTCCCACTGCTGGAGCGCCTCAAGTTCCTGGCGATCTTCAGCACGAATCTGGACGAGTTCTACATGGTCCGGGTGGCCGGGCTGCGTCGCAAGGTGCACGGGGGCGCGCCGCAGTACGCCCCCGATCCGCTGCAGCCGTCGGAGCAGCTCGAAGCCATTCAGGTTCGCGTCCGGGAACTGCTGGATCGCCGCCGCAAGGCGCTCCGCAAGGAGCTGATGCCTGCGCTCGCGGCGCGCGGTATTCAGCTTGTCGGGATGGACGCGCTGACGGAGAAGGAGCGCGACCGCGTGCACGCCTTCTTCGAGTCGCAGGTGTTCCCGGTACTGACGCCGCTCGCGGTCGATCCCGGGCATCCCTTCCCGTACATCTCGAATCTGTCGCTGTCCCTCGCGGTGGACATCCGGGATCCCATCACCGGCAAGGAGCACTTTGCGCGCCTGAAGGTGCCGCGATCGCTGCCGCGCTGGGTGAGCTTCGGGCGCGAGCACGCCTTTGTGCCGCTGGAAGAGGTGATCGGGGCTCATCTCGACACGCTCTTCACCGGGATGGAGGTGCGCCGCTGGTACACCTTCCGCATCACGCGTTACTCGGATCTCGACCTCGGCCAGATCGATCAGCCGGAAGACCTGCTCGAGACGATCGAGCAGCAGGTCTTCCAGCGTCGCTTCGGGGAAGTTGTACGGCTGGAGGTGCAGCGCGACATGCCCGAGCCCATGCGGCAGCTGCTGCTCGAGGAGCTGGGCGAGAGCGAAACGCAGATGGTCGCGCCACTCGGGCCGCGCGATGTGCATGACTTCGACGAGCTTCTCGAGCTGGGTGACCTGATGCAGCTCGCGACGCTCGACATCCCCGAGCTGCGCGACGCGCCTCACTCGCCGGCGGTGCCGCCGGCGTTTCGGGACGCCCGCAATGTCTTCGAGGCCATTCGCGAGCGGGACATTCTCGTCCATCACCCGTACGAGTCGTTCACGTCGTCAGTCGAGGCCTTCCTCGAGGCGGCGGCCAACGATCCGAATGTTCTCGCGATCAAGCTGACGCTCTATCGTACCTCCGGCGACACCGCGATCGTGCGGGCGCTCACCGAAGCCGCCGAAGCCGGCAAGCAGGTCGCGGTGCTGATCGAGCTGCAGGCGCGCTTCGATGAGCAGAACAACATCACCTTCGCGCGCACGATGGAAAGCTACGGCATCCACGTCGCGTACGGACTGCCGGGACTCAAGACGCACGCCAAGACCGTGCTCGTGGTCCGTCGCGATGCCGATGGCATCCGTCGGTACGTGCATATTGGCACGGGCAACTACAACTCCAAGACGGCGCGTCACTACACGGACATGGGGCTCTTCACCTGCGAGCCCCAGATGTGCGCCGATATTGGCGATCTGTTCAACTCGCTGACCGGCGTCTCGCGGCAGCGTCGCTATCGGCGGCTGGCGGTGGCGCCGGCGTCACTGCGGGCTCGGGTGCTGGAGCTGATCGATCGAGAGACCGCCCATGCACAGGCCGGGCGGGGCGGGCGAATCATCGCCAAGATGAATGCGCTGGTGGACCCCGAGGTCATCGCCGCCCTGTATCGCGCCTCGCAGGCCGGCGTCGAGATCGATCTCATCGTGCGCGGCATCTGCTGTCTCGTGCCGGGGCTGCCGGGGACCAGCGATCACATTCGGGTCATCAGCATCATCGGGCGCTTCCTCGAGCACTCCCGCATCGCCTACTTCGCGAATGGCGGGCATCCGGAGTACTACATCGGCTCGGCCGACTGGATGCCTCGCAACTTCGATCGCCGCGTCGAGACCATGGCGCCGATCGATGATCCGACGTTGCATCGGGGGCTGCAGGCGGTGTTGGCCACCTGTCTCGATGACAATCGGCAGGCGTGGCAGCTTGGCGCCGATGGGCGGTACACCCGCCGGGCGCCGGGCAATCAGGAGCCTCGCGCGACCCAGCAGCGCCTCATGAAGCAGCCGTGGGGCTACGAACCGCCGCCGAGCCCCAAGCGCAAGAAGAAGTCCGGCGGCTGACCGGGCTACTCGCCGTCGAGATCGTCGGCGCTGATTTCGGTGCCGTCGGGGGCCACCACGACGATGCGGCGCGCGAGGACGTCTTCGAGCAGATGGCGCTTCCGGCTCGCGCCCCAGCACTCCAGGCGCACATTCGTGGCGCCTTCCGTCTCGCGCAGGTGGACGCGAACGACCTCGCCACCCCACTTCACACTCACCGTGTCCACGGCGGCAACGTGGCCGCGATCCATGCCGTCGGCGAAGCGGAGGATCGCGGAGAGCTTGATGATGCGTTCGCGCGAGGCGCGATCGAGCTCCCCGAAGCCCACATGCTTGCTCTTGGGCGCCGCGCCGCGGTGGTAGCGCGCGATATGCGCAATCATCACCTGCTCCGCGGGCGTCATGCCGAGGAGTTCCGCGTGCGAGATGAGATGGAACGAGTGCTTGTGGTGCTTCTCGTAGTTGATGTGGTATCCCACATCGTGCAGGAGCGCCGCATCGGCGAGCAGACGGCGATCCTCGGGCGTGAGCGCCATGCGGTTCGCGAGCGCATCGAACAGCTGCAGGGCGAGGCGCTGCACCTGCCGCGCGTGCGGTTCCTCGTAATGACAGCGCTCGGCGAATTCGCGCACCGACCGCTCGCGGGCCACTCCGGGATCGACAATCGGCGGCATGACGCGCGCGGCCTCGAGGAGCAGGCCCTCCCGAATGCCGTACCCTGAGGTGAGCAAATCACGGGGGTCGAAGCGCGCCAACACCTCCGCCGCCACGGCCAAGCCGGCCACGATGATATCCGAGCGCGCCGGATTGAGCCCCGGCACGTAGCGGCGCTCATCGGCGTCGAGCGTCTGAAGCCAGTCGAGCACATGCTCCAGTTCCGCCCGGGTCACGCGCGTGCCGTGGGTTCCGCGCGCGGCGACGCCGTGACGCGAGAGCATGATGCCGGCCAGATTCGTGAACGTGCCGCCCGAACCGATGATCTGGGCGCCACGCCAATCCTTGACCGGGACGGCCTTCTTGAGGCCCAGGCGCACATGCTCGCGTAGCGCACGGACCCGACGCGGTCGCACCGACGGCGTGAGGAACTTCTCGGTCAGGCGCACCGCGCCGAACGGCAGCGACGCGAGGCGTTCGATGAGGCCGTCCTTCGCGAGCACGAGTTCCAGCGAGCCGCCGCCGATATCCATGACGACGGTCCGCCCCGCGCCCAGCTCAAAGTGGGCCAGCGCGCTCCGATAGCAGAGAATGGCCTCTTCTTCGCCACTCAGGATGCGCACGGCTTCACCGGTCGTGGCCGCGAGACGGGCGGTGAACTCCCCCCCATTGCTGGCATCGCGCACCGCGCTGGTGGCCACGATCTCGATGCGTTCGGCGCCCAGCTGGCGCGCCAGCGTGACCATCCGCTGGACTGCGGCCAGCGCGGCCTCGACCGCCGTTTCGGAGAGCGCGTTCGTGGTTTCGATTCCCTCGCCCAGCCGGGGCATCGCCTTCATTTCGTCAACGACGCGTATCTGCCCGGTGGGGGAGACATCGGCGACGATCTGACGGACCGAGTTCGAGCCGATATCGATGGCGGCGATGCGAACGTCGGAACCCGAAGGAGCGGTCATGCGAGGGTCAGGAAGAGGCGGGCGAATCGGTGGCAGGGGGCAGGTCAGCCGACGCCGCGAGCGGCTCGGTGTCCTCTTCGAAGCGATGGCGGATCTGTTTCCCCTCTGCAAGATACACGGCATCCTCGCCGATGTTGGTGGCCAGGTCCGCCACGCGCTCCAGATTCCGGCTCACGAGCAGGAGCTCGAGCGACGGCGAGATGAGACGCGGGTCACCCATCATGTGGGTGAGCAGCGTCCGGAAGATCCCCTCATGCATCCCGTCCACTTCGTCGTCGGCCTTGCCCACCGCGCGGCCGAGCGCGCCGTCGCCCCGAATGAAGGCGTCGAGCGCATCGCTGAGCATCGCCCGGGCGCGGCGAGCCATGTCCGCCAGCGCCGGCAGCGCGGGGCCGGCGGGGCCATTGGCCATGCGCACCGCCGATTGGGCAATGTTGACCGCATGATCGCCCACGCGCTCGAGATCGCTCGAGACCTTGATGGCGCCGATCAGGAAGCGCAGGTCGCGGGCCATTGGCTGCTGCAGCGCGAGCATCGCGATCGCCTGATTCTCCGCCTCAACCTCCATGCGATCGAGCTCCCGGTCAGCATCGATCACCGCGTCGGCCTTGTCGAGGTCGCGCTCCACCAGCGCTTCGACCGACAACGCCACCAGGCTTTCGGCGCGCTCGGACATGTCGAGCAGGCGCTGCTTGAGGAGCGCCAGCTCGTCGTGGAAATGCCGATATCCGCCACCCACTTCTGGCATCAGCCGAATCTCCCGGTGATGAAATCTTCGGTCCGTGAATCGGTGGGCCGGGTGAAGAGCCGGGCGGAATCGCCCTCTTCCACGAGCACGCCATCCACCAGCAGCGCGGTCCGGCTCGCGAGCCGCGCCGCCTGCTGCAAGTTATGCGTCACGATCACAATGGTCAGGGCCTGCTGCAGTTCGTAGAGGAGTTCCTCGATCCGCTGCGTGGCCTGCGGGTCGAGGGCACTCGTCGGCTCGTCGAGCAGCAGGACTTCCGGCGTGTTGGCGAGCGCCCGCGCGATGCAGAGGCGCTGCTGTTGGCCGCCCGACAGGGTGAGCGCGCTCTCGTGCAGCCGGTCGCGGACTTCCTCCCAGAGGGCGGCGCGCCGCAGGGCATGCTCCACCCGTTCTTCGAGGTCGGCCCCGCTCGCCAGGCGGTTGAGGCGCGGTCCGTACGCCACGTTGTCGAAGATCGAGCGCGGGAACGGATTGGAGCGCTGAAACACCATCCCCACGCGCTGGCGCAGCAGCGTGAGGTCGGTGCCTTCGCCGTGGATCTCCTCGTCGTCCAGCAGCAGACGCCCGCTCTGGCGAACCCCTGGCAGGCCATCGTTGAGGCGATTGATCGCGCGCAGCAGCGTGCTCTTGCCGGAGCCCGACGGGCCGATCAGCGCCGTGACACTGCGTGGCCGAATGGCCAGCGACACGTTCGTCAACGCCGGCACGTCGTCGAACCACGCCGAATAGCGCTGGAAGGTGACGGCGCCGCCGGCCGCGGTCGCCTCACGCGCGAGTGGCGTCATCCGAAACGCCCGGTGATGTAGGCCTCGGTGCGCGGATCGCGTGGCGCGGTGAACAGCTGCCGCGTGGTGGCGCGCTCCACGACCTTCCCCTGCAGCAGGAACACCGTGTCGTCCGAAATCCGGGCCGCCTGCTGCATGTTGTGCGTGACCATGATCATCGTGACGCTGCCGCGCAGGTCGTAGATGAGCTCTTCGATGCGCTGCGTGCCGAGCGGATCGAGCGACGCGGTGGGCTCGTCCAGCAGCAGCACGCGCGGGCCAACGGCGAGCGCGCGGGCCAGGCAGAGTCGTTGTTGCTGCCCGCCGGAGAGCGCCATCGCATTGCCATTCAACCGATCGGCAACTTCGCGCCACAGTCCCGCCCGACGCAGGGCGTCGGTCACGCGCGCCTCGAGATCGCGCGGCGACAGCTGCGGCTCATGCGCGCGCACGCCAGCGGCGACATTCTCGAAAATCGACATGGTGACGAAGGGCGTGGGCCGCTGAAAGACCATCCCGATACGGCGCCGCAGGGCGGCCACATCGGCTTCGGCATCATACACCACATCGCCGCCGGTCTGGTCGCCACGCGTGATCTGCACCTGACCGCGGACCCACGCGAGCGGCTGCTCCTCATGGAGCCGATTGATGCAGCGCAGCAGCGTGCTCTTGCCGCAGCCCGACGGCCCGATGATGGCGGTCACGCGGCCGGGATGACTGGTGAACGCCACCTCGTGCAGCGCGGTGCGCGGCCCGTATCCGGCCGTGAGCTCGGCGATGGCGACGCCTGGCGCCATCTCGTTCGCCGGCGGCGTCGCCGTCGTGGGGGGCATTACAGCGGCTCCTCGTGGCGACCGACGCGCGGCGTGACGGCGGCCAGCAACCGGGCCCGTGACCGCGTGACCCAACGGGTGGCGAAGCCGATGCCGGCGACCAGGACGAGCAAAACCAGGGCCCCCGTCCACGCCTGCGCGCGCCACTCGTCGTACGGACTGAGCGCGTACGCATAAATCTGGAGCGGCAGCGCGGCAATCGGTCGTGCCGGATCAACCGACCAGAACGGATTGCCGAACGCGGTAAAGAGGAGGGGCGCCGTTTCGCCGGCGACACGGGCGAGCGCGAGGAGCACCGCCGTCGTCACGCCAGGAAGCGCCGTGCGGAGTACGACCTGCCATGCCGTGCGCCAACGACTGAACCCCAGCGCGAGTGCCGCTTCGGTGATCGTCTCCGGCACCAGCCGCACCATTTCTTCGGTCGCCCGCGCCACAATGGGCAGCACGATGAGCGCCAGCGCGACGCCGCCGGCCCACGCCGAGAAGTGCCCCGTGGGGCGCACCACCAGCTCCCACGCGAACAGCCCAATCACGATCGAGGGCAAGCCACTCATCACGTCGGCCAGCATGCGGGTGATGGCTGCCAGCCGTGATGGGCGACGTTCGGCGAGATACAGACCGGCGCCAATGCCGATGGGAACGCCGAGCGTAACGGCGATGGCGACGAGCAGCAGGCTGCCAACGACCCCGTTCCCCACGCCGCCGCCACGCACGCCCGGAGGGGCGGGGGGATGGGTCAGGAAGCTGGGGGTGAGTTGGCCGATCCCGTTCACGAGGATGTAGCCCACGATCAGCACCAATGGCGCCAGCGCGGCGATACTCCCGGCCCAGATCAGCCCGGTCATGAGCTGACTGGTTGCCCGCCGCCGCTGCAGCGAGCGCTGCGGCGCCGGTCCCACCGGGCGGAGGCGTGTGGGCGCCGTCATGCCCATCGTCCGGGCATGGACGCCCCACGCTCCACGCGGGCGACCAACCACCGCGCAATCACGTTGACGAGGAGCGTGAGGGCCAGCAGAACAGTGGCGACCGCCAAGAGTGCGGCCAGGTGCGTGGCGCTGCTCGCCTCGGCGAACTCGTTCGCCAGCAGCGAGGCCATCGTATAGGTGGGATCGAGGAGCGACGACGGCAGCGCGTGGCGATTGCCGATGACCATCGTGACCGCCATCGTCTCGCCGAGGGCGCGCCCGAGGCCGAGCATGATCCCGCCGAAGAGCCCCGGTCGGGCGGCGGGGAGCACCGCGTCGCGAATCATCTCCCAACGCGTGGCGCCCAGGGCGAGCGCCGCTTCGCGCTGGGCGCGCGGCACCGCGAGCAGCACATCGCGGCTCACACCAGCAATGAACGGCAGGATCATCGCGGCCAGCAGGAGCGTGGCCGCCAGGAGACTTGGACCGTACGCCGGACCGCGAAACAGGCTCCCCGGCAGGAGCATCAACCCAGGCATGACGGTGCGGCGCAGAAAGGGGAGCAGCACGTAGATCCCCCAGAGCCCGTACACGACCGACGGAATCGCCGCCAGCAGATTGACCAGAAACGTGAGCGGCTCCCGCACGGCGCGCGGCGCCAGTTCGGCCGACAGAATCGCCACCGACAACGCCAGCGGTGTCGCCAGCACCAGCGCCAGCAGCGACGACAGGAGCGTGCCGCCGATCACCGGGAGCGCGCCGAACTGCCCGCGCGGCACGTCCCACACGCTGCCGGTCAGTAACTGACCGGCATGCGTGGACAGCACGGGCCAGGCGCCGTGCAGCAGGTAGACCGCCAGCATCGTCAGGACGAGCGGGATCGCGGCCGCGCAGGCCGCCGTTACTGGCCGATAAAAGCGATCCCCAAGACTGCGACGTCCGGGGGCGACCGAATCGGGACCCCTCACCGTGACGAGGCGGGGACGTTGGTCACGCGCTCGAGTCGCTCCACGATGCGGGCGGCCGCGTCACTCGGCAGCGGCACATAGCCGAGCGTGCTGGCGATGTCTCCGCTCTCCAACAGCGCCCAGCGCAGGAACGCCACCAGCTGCTCAGTCTTGGCGCGGCCGATGGCGTCCGGCGCCAGCAGCATCCACGTGAACGACGCGATCGGATACGACTGCGCCCCCGGCGCGTTCACGATCGAGAGTCGAAGGTCGGCATCGGTGCCGCCGGTCGCACGCGCATTGACCGAATCGAGCACCGCGGTCGCGGCTGAGGCGATCTCAAAGGGCATCGGTGAAATGAAGCGCCCCTCGCGATTGCGGACGTGCACTACCGGCAGGCGATTCTGGCGGGCGTATACCACCTCGAGATAGCCGAGCGCCCCAATCATCTGCTTCACCTGACCGGCCACACCTTCGTTGCCCTTGCCGCCGATACCCACGGGCCAGCGCACCTCCTTGCCGCGGCCCGGGCCCGAGGCCCACGCCGGCGAGACACTCGCCAGATAGTCGCTGAAGATGTACGACGTTCCGCTGCCATCGGCGCGGTGGACGACGAGGATGTCGGCAGCCGGCAGCGCAAGGTCGTCGTTCAGCGCCGCAATACGCGGGTCATTCCAGCGGGTGACGCGCCCGAGGAAGATGTCGGCGATGACCTCGCCGCTGAGACGCAGGGGATGCTTGAGGCCGGGCAGGTTGTACGTCAGGGCGACGGCGCCGATCACCGTGGGGATATGCAGCACCTTCACGTTGGCGCTGACCAGCTCCTCATCGCTCATCGGGACGTCCGTCGCCCCGAAGTCGACCGTACGGGCGACCACCTGACGGATGCCGCCGCCCGAGCCGATCGACTGGTAGTTGATGCGCACGTTGGTCTGTTGCGCGTACTCGTTGAACCAGCGCGCATACAGCGGATAGGGAAACGTGGCGCCAGCACCGGTCAGATCCACCCGCACCCCGTTCACGACCGGCGCCGACGTGCGCGCCTCGCCTGATCCATCACCACCGCGGTTGCAGTTCGCGAGCAAGACGCCGCTCAGGAGTACCGCACCCACCAGGACAGTTCGTCGCATGGATCAGATCCGGTTGGCGTAGCTGAGCAACTTGAAGCGACCGTCGCGGGCGATGATCGTGCCGAACAGATTGCCCGTCAGCGTCTTCTTGCCGGGCGCCGAGAAGGTGGCGGTGCAGCGCTTGTAGAGCTGATTGCGCCCTTCGATTTCGGGATCCGGGCACGAGAGCGCACTGACGCGAACGGCGCTGCCCCCGAACCGCTCGAGCAGTTCGCGCGCCCCCTTGTCCGACGCCGAGAGCAGCTGCCCGTAGAGCAAGCCCGGAGGCGCTTCGTACGGCGGCTTGCTGAGCGGCGACTCCTCGTAAAAGAGCCACGCGAACTCCGCCTGCGTCATGATCATGGCCGCAAGGTCGGCGGTGTCGCGTGTTTGGAGGCTATGCGCCAGCCGCTGCACCAACGCCTGCACCGATGGGCTCGCATGCAGCAGCGTGTCGGTTCGGGGGATGGGCGCCCGAAAGCGACGCAACGCCTCGGCGACCGGCAGGATCGAGTCGACCACGCCGCCGGCCGCGACAACCTCACGCACATGCGCGGCCTGTTTGGCGGCTTCCCGCTCGGCCGGCGTGGGCTCCTTGGTGCAGGCGAGCAATCCCGCGCCGACGAGCACGAGCGGCAGGCGGCGGGAGACGCGATGCAGCGGAGAAGGGAGACGGTACGGACGAAGCATCAGGATGTCAGGAAAACAACGGGCCGGCGCCCGATCACGAGCGCCGGCCAGTCGGGTTGTCTAAGCTACTGCCGGGAGCGAGGGCCGCGAGAGTCGCGGCCCTCACCCAGGAATCAATTGCGCGCGTAGTTGGTCCAGCCGGCCCACCACTTCGTGGTCGCCGCCGGATCGGCCGCGCCGCGGTACGCCGTCGGGACAATGAAGGTGCTGGCGCGGGCCGCAATGCGGGGATCGCTCGCGAAGGAGCTCAGACCACCGGTCGCGATCGGCGAACCGGCCGCCGGTGCCCAGTCAAAGTTGGCGGCGGTGGTCGTCGCCGACCCGGCCGGCAACGAGGCGAACAGGCTGGCGGCCGTCACACCCGACGCGGCCACCGTGTTGTTCTGGTTACGACCCGTGAACGCCGTTTCCTGGCCGAAGTTCGTGCCCACCGGATCGAAGATCACGCCGCCGTTCTGGGTGCCGTTCTCGGCCAGATAGTTGTTCTTGAAGAACAGCGAGTCGACCTGGAAGCGGTTGTTCGTCGTGGAGTCGCGCATCGAGATCGCCTGCCGCGGCCAGCGCGCGATCACGCCGTTGAAGTAGTAACCGCCCGTCCCACGACGCAGCACGGCGCCCACGCCGCCGTTGGTCGGGGTCGTCTGCGACGCGCCCACGCCGATCAGCGTGTAATTCGCGAACATGTTCATCGTCCAGAGGCCGTCATCGCGCCCCGAGCTCTGCGCGCTGGCGCCGCTGGGGGCCGTGCAGCCGCCGCCATTGCAGCCGTCCACTTCGAAGCCCTGCGGGTCTGCCGACACGGCGCCGGCGCCGGCGCGCGGCGTGAGGAACGTGGACTGGTAGGCAATCAGGAACTGGTTGCGACCGCGGTAGCCTTCCGACGTGTCGAAGTGGTCGTCACCCGACTCGTACGACACGAGATACTTGCCGTCCACGGTGCCACCGAACCACTCGAAGGCGTCGTCGAGGCCCGAGACGGACTGGAGATACTCGAAGGTGGTGCCGCTGCCGACGGCCGCAAAGGTGAACGAGTTCAGCTCGGCGTCCGGCAGCGTGGCGTAGCCGGCGAACTCGACACGCACGTAGCGGAGCGTACCGCTGTTGTCGGCGTCGTTCGTGCCACCGGTATACACGATGCCACCCTGCTGGGAGCCCACCACCGAGCCATCGGAGCCTTCCACGATGATGCTGCCCGAGCGGTTGTTGCGGGCGTTGCCAACGATGATCAGGCCGCCCCAGTCACCGGGCTGGCGGTTGCCGACCGTACGCTGCGACGTGAAGACAATCGGCGCCGCGGCGGTGCCGTTCGCGACAATGCGCGCCCCGCGGAGCACGAACAGCGCCGAGCCCAGCGCCGTCGAATCACCGACGATCTTGGTGCCGGCTTCGATGGTGAGCGTGGCGCCGTTCGCGACGTAGGTGAAGCCGCGAAGGATGTAGGCCGTGTCGGCCGTCAGCGTACGGTTCGTCGGAATGGTCCCCTGCAGCACCACGGTCGGCGTCGTACCGGCGGCATAGGCCACCGTGATGGTGCTCGTCGCGCCTGCGGTGACGATGGCGGGGTTGCCCGAGACGGTGGCGTTGTAGCGGAGGCCACCCGCCGTCACGGCGCTGACATTGGCCGTGTACACGCCCGCCGGCACGGTCGCGGTGTTCGACGCCGCGAGCGTCTGCGAGTACGAGTTCGGCCCGGTGATCGTCACGGCGGGGTTCGCCCCCGTCGGCAAGCCGGAGATGGTGACCGTCAGGGTGCCGGTGGTCGCCGTCGGCTCGGTGGTTCCCTTGGAGTCACTCGAACTGCAGGCGGCAAACGACGTGGCGGCGAAGACGGCCACGGCGATGGCACGGACACGAGCGAAGGTTGTCATCGCTGAGAGCTGGATAGGTGTACAGAGGGCGGGGGTACCGCAGTGTCTCTAAGAAGGCGAAACATTGTGCCCAAACGATCATGACCCGGTCACGGTTGTGTCACCGTCACCGGGTCATGCACGGGCTAGATCGTTGCTACGGGCTTACTGCTTCCAGGAGAACCCAAGCGAGAAGGACCGACCGCTGTTGTAGCCTTCGCGTTCCAGGTTGCCCTGCATGAAGCGGTAGCGGGCATCGAGGATGTTGCGGGCGTCGAAGCGCCCCGACAGGCTGCCAAGCACCGGGAAGCGCAGCGACGCGTCAACGACGTGCCGCGACTTCTCCACGATGTTCGGGAGCGGCAGGACGCCGGCCGCGAAGATGCGGTCGCCGACCACGTTGTAGAGCAGCGTGGCATTCGTGGAGCCGCTGAGGTTCGAGTAGCTCATGCCGGCGTTGACGACATACGGCGCCTGGCCCACGAGGCGGCGCGACTTGTCGGTCACCGTGAGCCCCTGCGTCGTGTCGAGGTTCACCTTCGACTGCATCACCGTCACGTTGCTGAAGACCGTGAACGGATCGGCCCACGAGCCGAGCAGGCTGCCCAGCTGCTTCCGCCCTTCGAGTTCGAGGCCGATGTTCGTGGCCGTCATCGCGTTCTGGAAGCGCGCCTGGTAGGCGCCCGACGTGGCCGACTCGACGCGCTCGATCGGGCGATCGAACTTCTTGTAGAACACGCCCACGCTCAGCACTTCGCCCGGGTTCGGGAACGCTTCCCAGCGCAGGTCCACGTTGTCAATCAGCGCGCGACGGAGCTTGTCGTTGCCGGTCACCGACACGCCACCGAGCACATCACGGAAGGTGATCGGCGCCAGCTCGCGGTACTCCGGGCGGGCCAGCGTGCGCGTGATGCCGAAGCGCAGGTTCTGGTTCTCGGTGAGCTTGGTGTTGAGCAGGAGCGACGGGAGGAGGTCGGCGTTGTTGAGCTTGGCCGCGGCCGTGAAGCCACCCTGCGTGCTCGAATTCACTTCGATGTCCGCCTTCTCATAGCGGGCGCCGGCGATCATGCGGATCTTGCTCGTCAGCCCCCAGTCCGTCATGAGGTAGCCGGCCACCGTCCGGTCGTTGGCGGTGTATGAACCGGCCTGACCAATCGGCTGCACGTTGATGAGCGAGCAGTTGCCGCAGGCCTGGCTCGCACCGAAGATCACGCTCGGCGACTGCGAGCGAACGGACTCGTCGGCGCGCGAGATGAAGGCGTAGATCGGGGCCGCAGCCGTACGATCCGTCGTCCGCATGTAGGCGCCGAACTTCACCACGTTCTGGCTGGCGACCGAGCCGATGTTGAGGCTGTGGTCCACCTGCGCCGTGGCGTTGCGCTCATCGAGGTTGAAGTACAGGCGGCGCGCGCCGTCGAGCGAGCCGAGCAGCGAATACTTGCCGCTCCGATCGCGCGCGTACACCACGTCCGAGCGATCCGGTTCCTTGCGCGTGGTGCTGGCGTACGTGGTGGACCACGACGTCTTATTGCGCTCGGTCAGCTGGTGCTCGCCCTGGAGGTTGGCCGTCGCCACGCCGCGCTCCACATAGCGGAGGGTGGTGCGGGCGATCGAGTCGTTCAGGTTCTCGTCGAAGCCGCGGTCGGTGCGGGCTTCATTGTCGGCGCTGCGCGTGGCCGTCGTGTTGAGCGACAGCCGGTTGGAGGTGCCGAGCATCGTGGAGATGTTCGCGATGCCGCCCCACTGTACGCTCGAGCGGCCCGTCTGGCCGGCGACCTGGGTGAGCGGGAGCACGGTGTTGTTCGAACCCTGCTGGCCCACGGCGTAGCGCTCGTTCGTCCGCGCTTCTTCCGAGTAGCCGTAGTTGCCGCTCAGGACGTATCCGATGCGCTTGCCGAGGATGTTGTTGCCGCCCGTGGAGGCGCCGAAGGAGCCGTTCATGCCGCCGTTGCGGGGCGTCGCGTTCCAGACGTTGCGCTGCTGAAGCGCCATCTGGTTGTACTGCGCCTGCGTGACGTTGCTGAAGAAGTTGGCGCTGGAGATCGCCGACGGAATGCTGCGCGAGCTGTTGGCCATCCCGAGCAGCTCACCGCCAGCCCGCGGAGCAAAGGGCAGGGTGCGGCCGGTGACGGCCGTGTTGCCGCCCACGCTGGTGCTGTAGTTGATCTGGCGACGCGCCGGGAACTCACGGGTGCGGATGTTCACGTTGGCGCCGGCAAAGTCGCCCGGCTGGTCCGGCGTGAACGTCTTGCTCATGGACACTTCCTGCAGCAGGCCGGCCGGGAAGAGGTCGAGCGGCACGACCTTGCGCTCCGGCTCCGGGCTCGGGATGCGCGCGCCGTTGAGCGAGGCGGTGGTGTAGCGCTCGCCGAGGCCGCGCGCCTGCAGATACTTGCCGTCCTGGACCGTCACACCGCTCACACGCTGCGCCGCCTGCGCCGCATCGGCGTCGGGGCTCTTGGCGATCTGCTCGGCGGTGATCGCGTTCACCACATTCGTGGCGTTCTTCTGCGCGTTGAGGGCATCGTTGACCGATCCCTTTTCCTTATTGGCCGTGGTGGTGACGGCGGCGAGCTGCACATCGGCGCTCTTGAGCGAGATATCCTGCTCGAGCGTGCCGTTGGCGGAGACCATGAGGCCGGTCACCGTCTTGGCGCCGTAGCCCAGGCGCCGCACCTGCAGCGTGACCGTGCCCGCGGGCACCCGGGCGATCGTAAAGCGACCATCGACACCGGACTGGACGCCGATCGTCGTGCCGACCACCTGGACGCCGGCTTCGGCGATCCCCTGGCCGGTGGCCGCATCGATGATGCGACCGGTAATCTTTCCCGTCGCCGATGCAGCCGGCGCCTGGGCGAAGGATGTGGAAGCGGGAACGAGTGCTGCCGCCGCCGCCAGCACGAAGCGGCGAACCGACTGGGAAAGCACCATAGCGCTGAGCCGCATATAGAGACGAGGAGTTGGAGTCAGGCACACGGAGGACCACGTCGGGTGGTCGATCCGGATGCCGTAAGCTCCGTGACACAGGTCTCGGGTTGCCCACGGAATTGCAACGACTTTGTCACGGTCGGCACCCCCGGGGGGTGTCTGGTGCGTGGCGCGACGCTGTTGTATAGTCGCGCCATCATGACCCCACCGGATCCAGCCCAGCAGCGCCGTCGCGTCGCTTCGCCGCCCCCGACGGACCCCCAGACCCGCGCCGAACAGCTCTCGCTGGCCGCCCGCGCCCTCCGCTCCGCCGAACATGTGTGTGTGCTGACCGGGGCCGGGGTGTCAGCGGAAAGTGGTATCCCGACGTTCCGTGAGGCCCAAACGGGAATCTGGGCGCGTTTCTCGCCGCAGGAACTCGCCACCCCGGAGGCGTTCGCCGCCGATCCGGACCGGGTCAGTCAGTGGTATGCGGCCCGCCGGGCCATGATCCGGGGGGCCCAGCCCAACGCCGCCCATCAGGCGCTGGTGACGCTGGCCAGCCGGGTGGCGCATTGCACGCTCATTACGCAGAACGTTGACGATCTGCACGAACGGGCCGGCAGCACGGACGTCATCCGGTTGCACGGGTCGATCATGCATCTGCGCTGCAGCGGCAGTTGTGGGACCCGGGTGGCGGCGCCGCTCGAGGACACCGGGGCCCTCATTCCGTGCGAAAGCTGTGGGAAGCGGATGCGGCCGGACGTTGTGTGGTTTGGCGAGCCGTTGCCGATGAAGCCGTTCGAAGCGGCGCGCGACGCCGCCATCGCTTGCGACGTGTTCCTGAGCGTCGGCACCTCCAACCTGGTGGAGCCCGCCGCCAGCCTGCCGTGGATCTCGGCGACCCACGGTGCCACGGTCATCGTGGTGAATCCCACGATGGAGGGGCAGAAGCGCGGCCCGAGCATTCTGCCGATTGAAGGGCCGGCGGGGGTGATGCTGCCGCGGTTGATTGCCGAGGCCTATGCGGGGCGCCGCGCGCGTCGTTGACGCAAGGCGAGCTCATCTATATCGACGGCTTGTAGCAAGCTCGACCGTACGATACAGCGTGATGCGTGTGGGCTACGGCTGAGCTAGCTGAACGGGTGATTAGAATCGTCGAGGTTGTTGTTTCGGAGCGACTTACGAGAGTTTTGCACCTGACCTCGCCAACGGTCCCGTTTGTGCAGTAGTGTTGGACGTGATGAATTCCCTTGTGTCCTCTCGGTCTCGCATTGCGCGCGGTGTCGCTTCGTTGGCGGTCGCTGTTGCGGCGTTTTCGCCGTCGATTGCGATCGCGCAGCAGGTGACGTTTGAGGATGGCGTCGGTGATCCTTATCTGACCGGGGTCAATTACGTCGCCACTAATTACAAGGGATGGACCTGGACCAATTTCTGGGTGATGCAGCCCTCGACTGCGTCGCTTGATCCGTCCGGCTATCGCAACCTCGCCGCCAAGACGGCGAGCACCCGCGTTGGTTTTGCAAACGCCTACGTCGATTCGCGCTTTGATCCGACGCTGACGCCGACTACGTGGATCTCGGTGAATTCAGGGACGTTTGACTTCCTGAACGCCTGGGTTGCGTCGGCGTGGCTGTCGGACGTCACACTGACGATGGTCGGTTACGATATCAATAACATCGCCACCACGAGGACGTTCACGCTCTCGCCGGTTGCGAAGTTCATCGAACCGGGGTTCAAGAACGTCAAGAAGGTGACGTTCCTGACCTCCTACGGCTCGAATACCCCTGGGTATGGCGATTCGGGAACGGCTTTCGCGATCGACAACATCAACACGTCGACCGTCCCCGAGCCGAGCACCGTGGCGCTCCTCGCCGCCGGTCTCGCCGGCATCGGCGTAGCTGCCCGGCGCCGCAAGCGCTAACGACCGACGCTCGCTGCCACGACGCCACCCGCACCGGGTGGCGTTTGACGTTTCAGGCCCCGCGTCCGGGAAAGAACGCCGCGATCGTGGTGCCCACGCCGGGCGTGCTCTCCGCCTTCACACGCCCGCCGTGCGCTTCCGCCAGATGGCGCACGATCGAGAGGCCGAGCCCCGTGCCGCCGGCTTCGCGCGAGCGACCCGGGTCCGCCCGGTAAAAGCGCTCGAAAATGCGGGGCAGATGTTCAGCGCTGATTCCGATACCGGTATCGCGCACCCCCATCCACACGCCGCCGTCCTCAGGGGTGGCGAAGAGCACCACCTCACCCGACGGGGTGTGGCGTAACGCATTCTCCGCGAGGTTGCTGAGCACCTGACGCGCCGCGGTGGGATCACAGTACACGGTGTCGACGCCGAGTTCGCGGCGCAGGGCCACCGCCTTGCCAGCGGCGGCCGCCTGCAACGGCGCGAAGATCTCCGTCGCCAGGCTTTCGACATCCAGCTCGGTGGGATTGGGCAGCCACCCGCCCGATTCAATGCGCGAGAGGTCGAGCAGGTCGTCCACGATGCGCTGCATGCGGCGGACATTCGCGGCGGCCATCCCGAGGAACTGGTGCCGCAGCTCCAGCGGGAGGTCATCGTCCTGCAGCGTCTCTACAAAGCCGTTGATGACGGTGAGCGGCGTGCGCAGCTCGTGCGAAACGTTGGCGACGAAGTCGCGTCGAACGGCTTCGAGGCGGCGAACCGGCGTCAGGTCGTAGAGCGCCAGCACCGCACCACCGCCCTCGAGCGGACGCGCCGTGAGGGAGAGGGTGCGGTCGTCGACGCGCATTTCGGCCGGGTGCGCTTCTTCGCCCGCGAGCACCGCCGCCAGCGCCTCGCGCAGGGTGCGGTCGCGTGGCAGGTAGTCGGCGGGGAAGGGCACCGGCTCGCGAAGTCGGAGCTGCTCGCGCGCCGTGTCGTTGATGCGGACCACGCGCTGCCGCGCGTCAACGGCAATCACCCCTTCGTTCAGCGACTCGGTGAGGGCGACCAGCAGCGATTCCTCGGCGTGCAGCGCCTGCAGCCGCGCGTCGAGCTGCTCCGCAAGTCGGCGCAGCGCTTCGGCCAAGTCGCCCATTTCGCCGCCCACAATGGAGAGCGACGGGCGTTGTGTCAGGTCACCGGCGGCGATGCCACGCGCCACGTCGCGCAGTTCTTCGATGGGGCGCGCGACCGGGCGCGCGAGCAGTTGCGCCAACACCACGCCCACGAGAATCGCCGCCCCACCGGCGAGGACGATGTCGCGGCGGATGGCCGCGAGCAGGTCATCGGTGGACTGGGCGGCGACGGGTTCCTCATTGCGGACGCGCTCGGTCACGCGCCGTTCGACCGCGACGAGCACGATGGCCATCAGCAACGAGGCCACCACGGCACTGTTCAGCACGATGCGCTGGGTCAGCCGCATCGTACGCTCCCCGCGCGCCGACGCGCGGTCCTAGAGGCCACGCGGTGAGCCAGCGCGCAACCGATAGCCGAAGCCGCGAACGGTCTCGATGAGCTCACCGGCCACGCCGAGCTTGGTGCGCAGGCGCTGCACGTGCATGTCCACCGTGCGCGTCTGAATGTCGGGCGCCGCTTCCCACACGGTCTCGAGGAGATGCCCGCGCCCCTGCACGCGGCCGCGCCGCTCGGCGAGCGTCAGCAGCAACTTGAATTCGGTGGGTGTGAGCTCGACTTCGGCGCCATCCACCCGCACGGCCATTGCGCCGCGGTCGATCTGGAGCGGGCCGATCGCCAGGATGTCGGCACTCAGCGGCGCCGAGGTGCTCCCCGTGCGCCGGAGAATCGCCTGAATGCGCAGGACGAGCTCGGCCGGGGAGAAGGGCTTGGTGAGGTAGTCGTCGGCGCCGAGCGACAGGCCGCGAATGCGGTCGGGTTCTTCGCGCCGTGCGGTGAGCATGAGCACGGCCACGTCGCGGGTCTGCTCGTCGCGCCGGAGCGCTTCGAGCACATCGAATCCCGACATGCCCGGCAGCATGAGGTCCAGCACCACGAGCGCCGGACGTTCCCGCTGCGCGATGGCCAGCGCATCGGGACCCGACGCGGCGATGGCCACCGAATAGCCGGCCTTCTTGAGATGGTGCGCCACGAGCGCGACGATCTCGGGTTCGTCATCGACGACGAGAATGCGTTCGGCAGTTGGCGGAGGGGCGGTCATGCGAGACAGTCGAAGGGAAGAGGCTAGCCCAGCGCGGGTTGCGCTTCCACACCCGTGGGGGTGGGGGCGAGCGCGCGCTGGTAGAGCCGCCGGTGGATCTTGGCCACGATCATCTCGATGGCCACGGTATTGCTGCCGCCGCGCGGGACGATGACATCCGCGTAGCGTTTGCTCGGTTCGACGAACTGCAGGTGCATCGGCTGCACCGTCGTGAGGTACTGATCCAGGACCGACTCGAGCGTGCGACCACGAACGGCCGTGTCGCGGCGAATGCGGCGGATGAGCCGGATGTCCGCGTCGGCATCGACGAACACCTTCACATCACAGAGCGCGCGCACCTTGGCATCGGCGAGCAGCAGAATGCCGTCGATCACCACCACGGTGGCCGGTTCGATGCGACGGGTGCGCTCGCTGCGCGAATGCGTGGCGAACTCGTAGACCGGCATCTCGACCGGCTCACCCCGGGACAGCGCCTCGAGATGGGCAACCAGCAACTCCACATCGAAGGCATCGGGGTGATCCCAGTTGACCTGGTGCAGCTGCTGCAGCGTGAGATGCCGGAAATCGCGGTAGTACGCGTCCATCTCGAGGAACGCGACCGAGGCCTCGGGGAGCGCCTCGGCCACCTTGCGCGCCACGGTGGACTTCCCTGAACCGGTGCCGCCCGCGATGCCGATGATGAGCGGTTTCATGGGCGGATGTTCCGGAGTGATCGCAACACGATGAGGAACCTGCAAAGGAGGCATGTCCGGGCCGTTACGAACGGGTAACGGATCGGTATCGACGGAAGATCCCACACTGGACCGCCGCCGGGGCAAAGTTCGCGGCCCCGGGTGGGGCGGGCAAGCCGGGAAATCCCGGGGGCGGGGCCGGTTGGCCGGGTGGCGCCCCCTCCACAGGGTCCGGGAGCCCGACTAGCATTCCCCTATGGAACGGATGTCCTGTCCCCATGTCGGCGTGTCGCGCCGCGGGGTGTTGGTCCGCCGGTGGCGGACGCTCGCGGCCATTGGGCTGCCGCTGAGCCTTGGGCTGGTGCCGCTGGTCACCGCCGGGGCGCAAAAGCAGGTGTCGCTCGTGGTGGCGGCGACCACCGATGTGCACGGACGCATCCGGGCGTGGGATTACTACGCCAATGCCGCCGACCCAAGCCGGACCCTGGCCGGTGCCGCCACCATCGTGGACTCGGTGCGCGCGGCGAATCCGGGGGCCGTCGTGCTCGTCGAAGGGGGCGACATCCTGCAAGGGAACCCGCTCACCTTCGTCGCCGCCAAGGTGGCGCCGCCGGTGGCGCATCCGGTGATCGCCGCGATGAACGTGATGCGCTACGACGCCGCCGTGCTGGGCAATCACGAGTTCAACTACGGGGTGCCGTTCCTGCGCAAGGCGATGAACGACGCGCGCTTCCCGTTTCTCGCCGCCAATATCGAGACGGGACGTGGCAAACCGTTCGTCGCCCCGTGGATGCTCACCGAGCGCAAGATCGACGGCAACCGGATCCGCATCGCGATCATCGGCGCGACGACGCCCGGCTCGAACGTGTGGGACCGGGACAATCTCCGCAGCGCCGAGCTCACGGTCACGGACATCGTGCCGGCGGTGAAGCGCGCGGTGGAGCAGGCGCGTCGCAAGGCCGATGTGGTCATCGTCCTGCTGCATTCGGGGCTCAATGAGCCCGCGAGTTATGACACGGTGACGACTGGACTGCCGTCGGAGAATGTGGCCGCGCGCGTGCCGCGCGACATTCCGGGGATCGATGTCGTGGTCTACGGCCACTCGCACAAGGAGATGGTCGACACGGTGATTGGCGGTGCGCTCGTCATGCAGCCGCGGAACTGGGCGGCCAGTGTGGCGCTGGGCACGATCACGCTGCGGAAGGAGCGCCGCCACTGGAAGGTCGTGGGACACCGGGGGCAGAGTGTGAAGGTGGCCGGGCACGCCGAGTCCCCCATGGTCGTGGCGGCGTCAAATGGCACCCACAACAAGACGCTGCTCTGGGTGAATCAGCCGGTTGGACGAACGGCGACGCCGTGGCGCGCCGACAGTGCTCGGGTGGCCGACCTGCCCATCACAGATCTGGTGAATGAGGTGATGCGCCGGGCGACGGGCGCGGATCTCTCCGCCACCGCGGCCTTTTCGCTCGACGCGGGGCTCGAGCCAGGGAACATCACGCAGGCGATGCTTTCCAAGCTCTACCCGTACGACAACACGCTGCGCGCCGTCCGCATTTCGGGGGCGCAGCTGCGGCTCTTTCTCGAGCACTCGGCGCGCTACTATCGGCAGCTCGCGCCAGACGGCCGGGCGCCCGCGGGCGGGTTGATCGATCCGCAGGTGCCGGGGTTCAACTTCGACGTGGTGTCGGGGGTGGACTACACGATCGATGTGTCGCGACCGGCCGGCAGCCGCATCACGCGCCTCGAGTTCCGTGGCAAGCCGGTGGCGCCGCAGGACTCCTTCACCATGGCCCTCAACAACTATCGGCAGGGCGGCGGCGGAGGCTACGGCATGCTCGCCGGCGCGCCGGTGGTGTTTCAGAAGGACGTCGATATCCGCCAGCTGATCATCGACGAAGTGCAGAAGGCCGGGGTGCTGGACCCGGCCCAGTATGCGCGCCGCAATTGGACGCTCGAACCGGCGGCCGCGCGCGCGATCGCCTTCGACGAGCAAATGCGTGGCCGCAACGCCGAGGCGAGCGGGAGCGCGCCGAGCGCGCCCAAGCCGCCGCCCAAGCCGCCGGTTGACCGGCGATCACCCTCCGGAGGTTTCTGATGTCCGACGCGACTGTCCGCGTCTTCGTGAATGAGCGCGGGGTGAGTGTCCCCGCCGGCGCCACGGCGCTCGATGCGGTACGTGCGCTGCTGCCCGACGAAGCGGCCGCCATCGAAGGCGGGAGCCGCCGCCTCACCGACAGCCGCGGGTTGCCGGTGGAGGCCAGCGAAGCGCTGGTGAATGGCGCGATCTACCGCGTCGTATCCGCGCGGGCGCCGCTGGGCGAGAGTGCGCCCGGCGACGCCGACGAGCACGCGGCATGAGCACGCTGTCGCCCGCCTTCGTTGAAGTCCTGCAGCGGCTCCCCAAGGCGGAGCTGCATTGCCATCTCGATGGCTCGCTGCGCCCCAACACCCTGCACGAGCTGAGCGTGGCGCGCGGCATTGTGCTGCCCGCCCACACCGCCGAAGACCTCGCCGACTGGATGCGCGTGGACGACGCGCACAACCTCGAGGAGTATCTGGCGCGCTTCGAGCGCACGCTGGCGGTGATGCAGACCGCCGCCGAGATCGAGCGCATTGCCCACGAGTTCGTGCTCGACGCGGCGCTCGATGGCGTACGCTACATCGAGGCGCGCTTCTGCCCCGCGCTCAATACGCGTGAAGGGCTGCATCTCGACGACGTGATGGCGGCGACCGCGAAGGGCTTGGCGCGCGGCGAAAAGGAAACGGGTACCGTGGCGCGCATGATCGTCTGCGCGCTTCGCAGTTTCCCGTGGCCCCATGCCATGGAGATGGCCGAACTGGCCGTCGCCTGGAAGGATCGTGGGGTGGTGGCGTTCGATCTGGCGGGTGGCGAGTTCGGGAATCCGGCGCATGTGCACGCGCTGGCCTTTGACTTTGCGCGCGCGAACAACCTCGCCGTGACGGTTCATGCGGGGGAAGGCGACGGGGCGCCGAGCATCGCCGAAGCGGTGCATCGCTGCGCGGCCGACCGCATCGGGCACGGCACGCGGCTGCAGGAAGACCGCGCGCTGCAGCAGTATGTGATTGACCGGCAGATCCCGCTCGAAGTGTGCCCCACCAGCAACGTGCAGACGCGGGTGTCGCCCACCTTTGCCGCGCACCCGCTCAAGCAGTATCTCGAGCGGGGCGCCGTCGTGACGATCAACACGGACAATCGGATGATGAGCGGCGTCTCGCTCACCGAGGAGTACGTGCGCTGCGCCGTCCATCTCGGCTTTGATCTCCGGCAGCTCGCCGCGCTGTCGCTGGCGGCGTTCGATTCGGCGTTTGTGGAGTATCCCACCCGGCAGCGTTTGCGAGCCGAAGCCGCGCGCGAGATCGACGAGATCCTGCGTGACGCCCGGACGCTGTCGCCCATGACCAGCGCATGACCACCGCATGAGCACGCGACGCTACGAAACCATGGATTTCGCCGTCCCCGCGCCCAAGGTCGGCGCCGAAGAGGCCGCGGCGGCAGCCGCCTATATCCGCGAGCGATCCAAGATCGAGATCGCGCCGGTGGCCGGCATCGTGCTGGGCTCCGGGCTCGGCGGCCTGGCCGAACGCATTCAGAACGCCGTGCGCATTCCGTTCTCGCACGTGCCCGGCTTTCCCACCGCGACGGTGGCCGGACACGCGGGGCAGTTGCTCGTGGGCACGCTGGCCGATCGACCGGTCGTCGCGCTCGCCGGTCGCTTCCACATGTATGAGGGGCAGGACGCCGCGCTGGCCGCCTTTCCGGTGCGCGTGCTCAAGGCGCTCGGCGCCCCGGTCTACATCGCCAGCAATGCCGCGGGCGGTGTGCGCCGTACGTTCAATGCCGGCGATCTCATGCTGATCGCCGATCACATGAACCTCATGTTCCGCAATCCGCTCATCGGTGCCACCGAGCCGGGAGACGAGCGCTTTCCGGACATGTCGGACCCGTATGACCTGTCGCTGCGCGCTCTGATGCGGGACGCCGCGCAGCAGGTTGGTGTGCCGCTGCACGAAGGCGTCTACTGCGGCTTGCTTGGCCCGACCTACGAAACGCCGAGCGAAGTGCGCATGCTCGAGCGGCTCGGCGTGGACGCCGTGGGGATGAGCACCGTGCCCGAGGTGATCATGGCGCGTGCGATCGGCATGAAGGTCGTGGCCGTTTCGTGCATCACCAACAAGGCCGCGGGGCTCAGCCACGAAAAGCTGAGCCACGCCGAAGTGATGGAAGCGGGGAAGGCCGTGGCGGCCCACTTCGAAGGGCTCATTACGGAGTTCGTGCGCCGGCTTCCCTGAGACGGCGCACGAACGCTGGCGCGGCTACCGCTGGCTGCGCGTCTGGGTGCGCGGCAAGCTGGCGAGGCGTGACTTGAACGCCTGAAAGCTGCGCGAGTCGCGCGTGAGCGACTTGAGGATCACCGGATCGATCAGCTTGATCTCCTGCTCGGTCGCGGCGATGCGGCTCTCTTCCATCGGGTGCGAGGCGAACCACGTCTCCAGCGCCCCGGGATTCTGCTTCCGCTCTTGCAGGAGGATGCGGAACATGCTGGGCATACCGCGCGGGTCGATGCCGGCACGGGTGACGTACTTCACGCCGAACTTGTCGGCTTCGGCTTCGTCGTCGCGGCTGAACTTGGCAAAGCCCGCGCCGGCGCCCAACTGCACGAGCGCGCCACCGGCGCCCTGACAGGCCGCCGGCGCGAGGATGCACAGCCCGGTCACGCCCACATTCGCCCGCTGGGCGGCGGCCATCTGCTTCATGCTGTGGCGCTGCGTGACGTGCGCGATCTCGTGGCCGATCACGCCGGCCAGCTCCGACATGTTGGTGGTCTTCTCGATGAGCCCACGGTTCACGTAGATGTGCCCACCGGGCACCGCGAACGCGTTGATGTCGCTCTGGTCCACCACGTTGAAGTGCCAGGTGAGGCCGCGGTCGTCGACCACGCGGGCGATGGAATCGCCGAGCACGTTGATGTAGCGGACGACTTCGGGGTCGCGCACCATCGGCAACTGCTGCTCGACCTGCTGCGCGTATTGGTTGCCGAGCGTGACTTCCTCCGCCGTATTGGGGACGCACCCCACGACGAACGTGGATGCCCCCATGAGCGCGGCAGCGGCCAGGGGCCGCGCCGTGCGCGCGTAGCGAGCAAAGATCGGACGAATCATCAGCACTTCGGTGCACTCCTGTCGGACGGTCGCCCGCGGGCGGCGTGGCGGCTATCGTTCAACCGACCCGACCCGCGCGTGGTCTTCCTTCGATACCCCTGGACCGGCGTTTTGGCGCCGGGGTGGCCGTGAAGCTGCTCACACTCGCCCGAGATCTGCAACGCCGGAAGGCCCGCGAACGGCACCAGCAGTTCGTGGCCGAAGGCGTGCGGACCGTGGAAAGCCTGCTGGCGTCGCCGTGCCCGGTGGACGGGGTGCTCGTGGCCGAGGACGCCCGTGACGACGTGCGCGTCGCGGCGCTGATCGACCTGGCCGAGGGGCGGGGGATCGCCGTGCGGACCGTGACGGCGCGCGAGTTCGAAAGCGCGGCCGATACCGATGCGCCGCAGGGGGTGCTGGCCGTGGCCCACATGCCCGAGGCGGCGCTGACGCCGCCGACCGGTCCCTCGGCGCGCTACCTGGTGCTCGACGCCCTGCAGGATCCGGGGAATGTCGGCACGGTGGTCCGAACGGCCGCGGCGCTGGGGGTGACCGCCACGATCGCCCTCCCGGGGACCGTGGATGTCTGGAACGCCAAGGTGGTCCGGAGCGCCATGGGTGCGCTCTTTACCCACACGGTGGTGGCGACGGATTGGGACCGGTGCCAGGCGTTCCTGGCGGAGCAGGGCGCCCCCTGCTGGGCCGCCGACATGGATGGGCAGTCCATCGACGCGCTGGATCGGGCGGCGCTGCCGGCACGGCTGGCGCTCGTGGTGAGCAACGAAGGCGCCGGCCTGTCCCCACATATCGAGGCGGCGGTGGCCGCCCGGGTCGCCATTCCGATGGCCCCCGGGATCGAGTCGCTCAATGTGGCCGTGGCCACCGGTATCCTGCTGCAGGCCCTGCGCCCGGTTCGGCTCCCGGCGACCGGGGCTGTGCCGGTGGCGTGACGGCCCCCTGAGTCGTCTACCCGGCATGCAAGAGGAGATCGTCTACAACGGCCCGCTGACGGCGGGGATCATGGGGCACCTCACCTTCGGCGAGGCGCTCTTCATCTTCGGCTTCGTCTTCGTGATTGGTGCCTCGATCGGGTCGTTCCTGAACGTGTGCATCTCGCGCTGGCCGGCCGAACTGAGTGTCATGCGCCCCGCGTCGCGCTGTCCGCAGTGCGAGCGCCAGATCAAGTGGCACGAGAACATCCCGCTGCTCAGCTGGTTACTGCTGGGCGGCAAGTGCCGCGGGTGCAGCCTGCCGATCTCGCTCCAGTACCCGTTGGTGGAACTGCTGGTCGCCTTGGGCTGGGTGGCCGCCTTTCGCGGGCTCGGGCTCACCTTCGAAGCGCTGCGCGTGTCGGTCTTCGGCACGATTCTCTTTGGCATCGCCGTGACCGATGCCAAGCACTATCTGATCCCCGACGGCTTCACGGTGAGTGGGCTGGTCATCGTGCTGGGGTGTGCGATTGCCAATCTCTTCGTGGAAGAGACCAGTCACTTCGCGACCCCCTGGGCCGCCTTCGTGGGCGCGTGTGCGGGTGCCGGCGCCATCACGATCATCGGATGGATCGCCGAAGTGATCATGAAGCGCGAGGCCATGGGCTTTGGCGATACCACGCTGATGGCGGTCGTGGGTGCCGCCGTGGGCGCCGAGCGGGCCTTCCTCACGATCGTGGCCGGTGCCTTCGTGGGCGCGGTGACGTTCGTGCTGATCGTCGGCCCGATTGCGAAGGTGCGCGCCAGCCGCCGCGGTGAGGAGTTCGCCTTTCCGGATGTCCCCTTTGGCGTCTTCCTTGCGCCTGCTGCGCTGCTGGTCTTGCTTTGGGGGGACGCGCTGATTTCCTGGTACGTACAGCGCGCGTTTTCCGCCTGAGACTGACATGACTGCTTTCCGCTTCGGGCGGCCGCTGCGTGCGGCGGCCTTGGTGTCGTGCCTACCGATCGTCGTGGCCTGCGGCGACAAAGCCAAGACTGGGAGCGGCCCGTACGCCGATCTCGTCGCCGACTTTGTGCCGAAGATCGAGCAGACGATGGGGCTGCCGTTCAAGACGCCGCCAAAGCTCGAGCAGCGCAGCAAGGACGAGGTGGCCAAGTTCGTCCGCGCGCAGCTCGAGAGTGAACGCGGCAAGTCGCAGATTGCCGGGCAGCAGGCGGCCTATCGCATTCTGGGCGTGATTCCCGATACGATGAACCTCGGGGCGCTGCTGCAGAAGCTGCTCGAGGAACAGATCGTGGGCTACTACGATCCCGCCACCAAGGTGCTGTACGTGGTGGATGGCGCGCCGGAGGCGCTCCTCAAGCAGACGGTGAGTCACGAGCTCGTGCACGCGCTGCAGGATCAGTACATCAAGGTGGATTCCATTCAGAATGCCACCGAAGATGCCGACCGGCAGGTCGCGGCACAGGCGGTGCTCGAGGGGCAGGCGGTGTACATGCAACTGCGCATCGACCCGAGTGCCGGCCCCATGCTGAAGATGCCGGGGGGCTGGGACCAGATCCGCGACATGATTCGCGATGGCTCCACGGGGATGCCGGTGTTCGCCTCGGCGCCCAAGACCGTGCGGGAAGGGCTGCTGTTCCCGTATCTCGGCGGCGCCGACTTCGTGCGTCGCTTCATCATGCAGCGCCCCGAGAAGGAGCTGCTCATCGATCTGCCCGTCTCGACGCGACAGATCCTCGAGGACTCGTCGTATTTCACCGACAAGGCCCGTCGAACGGTGCCGGTGACGGTGACGCTTCCCACGCCAGCCAACGGCTCGGTGGTGTTCAGCAATCAGTTCGGCGAGTTCGAGACGCGCCTCAACCTCTCCCAGTTCATCAAGAACCCGGAAGATGTGCGCCGCGCCGCGAGCGGGCTGGCCGGCGATCGCTATGCGGTGATCAAGACGAGTGGCGGCGACGCGCTGGTGTGGGCGACGGCGTGGGATTCGCCGGTGGATGCCGCGGACTTCCTGGATGTGATGGGCGACGCCGCGCGGCGCCGCTACGAACTCCCCAAGCCGGAGGTCGCGGCCGGCGCCACCTCGCGCCGGTTCGACATTCCGGCGACGCCCAAGCGCGGGGCGCGCACGGTGACGCTCTCGTTGGAACAGCGGACGGGGAAGCCCGTAGTGCTGTTCATGGACCTCCCTGCCGGCACCGCCGCGCTGATCGACGCGGCCAAGATCACCCTCGGGCGCTGACCGCCCTGGCGCCCGTGGTAAGTCATGAGTGAGCTCGTGACGGCCGAGGCCGACCTCCCCGCGGCGCTCCGCATCACTCCCGACGACGAAGTCCGTCGGGTCCGGCTGCGGCAGATGAAGCGCGTCGCGACCATCATGCTGGTGGTGGTCGCGCTCGCGTTCCTGGTGACGCGCTATTACGAGAGCCGGTATCCCTGGCTGGGCTATCTGCGCGCGTTCTGCGAGGCGGCCATGGTGGGTGGCATTGCCGACTGGTTCGCCGTCACGGCGCTCTTCCGGCATCCGCTGGGGCTGCCGATCCCCCACACCGCCATCGTCCCCAGCCGCAAGGACCGCATCGGGACGGCGCTCGGCAACTTCGTCCAGCGCAACTTCCTCACGCGCGATGTCGTCGCGTCGAAGCTCGCCGCGATGCGCCTCGGGGAGCGCGCGGCGCAGTGGCTGGCGCGCCCGGAGAACAGTCGCCGCCTGGCGCGCGCCGCGGCGCACGGGCTGAGTGGCGCGGCCAATGTGATGCGCGACGACGATGTGCAGGAGCTGGTGGATCGCGGCATCGTCTCGCGCCTCCGCCGCCTGCAGGCGGCCCCGTTGATGGCGCGTGTCTTCGAGCTGCTCACGGCCGGCGGCCGTCATCAGGCGCTGCTCGATGATGCCCTGCGGCTCGCCGCTCGCTTCCTCGATGAGAACGAGGAGATGATCCGGGAGCGCATCCGTCAGGAGAGCCCCTGGTGGGTGCCGGGGTCAGTGGAGAACCGCCTCGGCGACAAGATTGTGAGCGGGGTGGAGAAGACGCTGGTGGCGGTGGCTGCCGACCCGACGCATCCGCTGCGTGAGCGTTACAACGAGGCGGTGGAGCGGTTCGTGGTGAACCTCCGCGAGAATCCGGAGACGATTGCCCGCGCCGAGCAGATCAAGCTCGATGTGCTCAACCACCCGAGCGTCGCGGAGTTCTCGCGCGAGGTGTGGGGCGAGGTCAAGGAGCGCATCGCGCAGTACGCCGAGAAGCTCGGCGAGGACACCGAGGCGGAGCCCGATCAGCTCGAGCGGTGGCTCGCGGGGCTTGGCACCAAGGTGCTCGAGGATCCCGTGCTCGCCGACAAGGTGAACGGCTGGATCGTGGAGCTGGTGACCTACTCGGTGGAGCAGGCGCGCGAAGAGGTGGCCAAGCTCATTGCCACCACCGTCGCGGCGTGGGATGCCGACGCGACGTCCCGCAAGATCGAACTGCAGATCGGGCGCGACCTGCAGTTCATTCGGATCAATGGGACGATTGTCGGCGGGCTGGTGGGCGTGTTGCTGTACGCGGTCAGCAAGGCGCTAGTGTAGCTCGGAGACGACCTCGCGATCGGTAAAGCCGTCGTCGCCATTGGGGCGCGCGTCGGCCTTCACCGGCGAGGGATGCGGCAGCAGCGCCAGGTGCAGCACCTCATCCATCGTGCTTGCGAAGGTGAACGCCATCTTGTCGCGCACCTCCTGCGGCACGTCGCGGACGTCCTTCTCGTTGCCCTTGGGCATGATCACCTCGCGAAGGCCCGCGCGATATGCCGCGAGGACCTTCTCCTTCACGCCGCCGATCTCGAGGACGCGGCCGCGCAGGGTGACTTCGCCCGTCAGCGCGAGGTCGCGGCGCACGGGGCGGCGTGAGAGCGCGCTGGCGAGGGCGAGCGTGACGGCGATGCCGGCGCTCGGGCCATCCTTGGGGATGGAGCCGGCGGGGAAGTGCAGGTGCATGTCGGCTTCGCGGAACTCGCGATCATCGATGCCAAGCGTCGCGGCGCGCGAGCGGACGAAGCTGTACGCGGCATCCACCGATTCGCGCATCACATCACCCAGCTGGCCGGTGACCGTGAGCTTGCCGGTGCCGGGCATGCGCAGCGCTTCGATGGTCATGAGTTCGCCGCCGGTGCTCGTCCAGGCGAGGCCGGTAACGGCGCCGATCTCCGGCTCCTTTTCGGCTTCTTCCATGGCGAAGCGCGGGGCCCCGAGGATTTCCTCGACGCGGGCCACGCTCATCTCCCACGCGCTGTCGTCGCCGTCGGCCTTCGCGCGCGCGCGCTTGCGCATGAGCGAGGCGATGGAGCGCTCGAAGGTGCGGAGCCCCGCCTCGCGGGAATAGCGCGACGTGATGAAGCTCAGCACCGCTTCGCTCAGGTGCAGGTCTTCGCTGGTGAGCCCGTGATCCTCGAGCAGCCGCGGAATGAGGTAGCGCTGCGCGATTTCGACCTTCTCTTCGATCGTGTAGCCGGCGATGCGGATCACTTCCATGCGATCGCGCAACGGGCCCGGGATGTCGAAAAGGTTGTTGGCCGTGCAGATGAACAGCACGCTCGACAGGTCGAACGGCAGGTTCAGGTAATGATCGACGAACGTGGTGTTCTGACTCGGGTCGAGCACTTCGAGCATGGCGGCGGTCGGATCGCCCGAGGGGCCGCCGTGCGACATCTTGTCGATCTCGTCGATCATGATGACCGGGTCGCGGACCTCCACGCGGCGGAGCGCCTGCAGGAGCAGCCCGGGCATCGAGCCCACGTACGTGCGGCGATGGCCGCGGATCTCGGCTTCGTCGCGGACGCCACCCACCGAGATGCGATAGAACTCGCGGCCGATGGAGTTGGCGATGGCTTCGCCGAGGGAGGTCTTGCCGGTGCCCGGCGGGCCCACGAAGCAGAGAATGGGGCCGGTCGGATCGCCGCCGCGCAGCTTGCGCACGGCGAGGTACTCGATGATGCGCTCCTTGGCCTCGTCGAGCCCGTAATGCCGCTCGTCGAGCGCCTCCTCGACCTTGGCGAGCGCGATGTCCTGATCGCTCGAACTGCGCGCGTTCCAGGGGAGCGCGAGGACCCAGTCGAGATAGGTGCGCAGCACCTGAAACTCGCTCGACGCCGGCGACAGCATGCGCAGGCGCTCGGTTTCGCGGCGCGCTTCGGTCGCCACCTTCTCCGGCAGCTTGGCGTCTTCGATCTTGCGCAGCAGATCCACCGATTCCTTTTCGTTCGGATCGGCTTCGCCAAGTTCGGCCTGAATGGCGCGCAGCTGCTGGCGGAGATAGAACTCCCGCTGGTGCTGCTCGATCTTGATCTCGGTCTGCTTCTTCACGTCTTCCATGACGCGGGCGCGCGCCACTTCGCGCTCGAGGCGCGAGAGGATGAACCGGATGCGCTGGCCGATGTCGAGGCGCTGCAGCACCTCCTCCTTGTCGGCGATGCGGAGGTTCATGTTGGTGGCGGCCAGATCCGCGAAACGCCCCGGGTCGGAGACGTTCATCTTAAGGATCTGCGGCACCTCGTTCGGGATACGGTCCACCAGCTCGGCCAGCGTTTCCGCGGCGGCCACGGTGCGGGCCACGAGCTCGTCGAGTTCGGCCGCATCCGCCGGCGATTCCTTGGCCCCCTGGATCTGCGCGATGGCGTAGGGCGTGACCTGATCGATCGCGTCGATCGTGATGCGCCGGAGCCCCTGGAGCGTGATCTGGACCGTGTCACCCGGCAGGTTGATCCGCTCGTGCACGCGAGCGGCCACGCCCACGCGCCCCACGAAGCGGTTCGGGTCGATCGCATCATCGCCGTCGCCGGACGCCACGACCAGCGCGACCACCAACCCCGACTCCTCGTGCGCGCGGAGCAGCGCGAGGTTTTCCGGGGCGCCCATCTGCACCGCGATCGTTCCCAGGGGATACACGATCGTGGAGCGCAGCGCCATCAGGGGCAGCGTCGGCGGCAGCTCAGCGCGAAGGATTTCCTCCTTCCGCTGGCCACGGGGCATCGCGATGGCGGGAAACTTGGCGTTCGGTCGGGACACGGGCGGGGCAGGTAGGTGACCGTCTATCCTGAGCTGTGACCTTCAGGGCAGCCCTTACGGGCCAATCTAGGGGGATCCGGGTCACGGATCACGCGTGATTCCGACGCAAGGGCGGCGTGGGGTGGCCCGGATCGTTATGCCATTGGAATCTAGGGGGTGCGCCGGGGAGTGGGGATGGAAACCCGCGACCCACGACCTAAAGCCCGGGACCCGGAACCGATCAGTTCTGGGTTCCGGGTTTTTGGTCGTGGGTTTTGGGTTGGGGCGGGGTTTCGGGGGGCCTCGGCCCTGCGTACCCTTCTCTTCATGTTCGACGAACTTTCCGACAAACTCGGCAACGTCTTCGCGAAGCTTCGCGGCCGCGGCGTTCTGACCGAGGCCGATATCAAGGACGGGATGCGCGAGGTCCGCCGCGTCCTGCTCGAAGCCGACGTCAACTTTGCGCTGACGCGCGAGTTCCTGGAGCGGGTCGAGAAGCAGGCCGTGGGCGTGCTGCAGCTCAAGACCGTCCAGCCGGCGCAGCAGCTGGTGAAGATCGTCCACGACGAGCTCACGGCGATGCTGGGTGGCGCGCGCGAGCCGCTCAAGATGAGCTCGGTGCCGCCGACCATCGTCATGATGGTCGGCCTGCAGGGGTCGGGTAAGACGACCACGGCCGGCAAGCTGGCGCGCAAGCTCAAGCTCGAGCACAAGAGCACGCGCCTCGTCGCCGCCGACGTCTATCGCCCGGCCGCCATCGACCAGCTCGAAACGCTCGGCAAGGCGCTCGATGTGCCGGTGTACGCGGATCGCACCACGCAGGACGTGGTCAAGATCGCGAAGGCCGGTATCGATCAGGGCGTGCGGAACCGTGATCGCGTCGTCATCGTGGACACGGCCGGCCGCCTGCAGATCGACGCCGACATGATGGACGAGCTCAAGCGGCTCAAGGCGGCGATCAAGCCGGATGAGATCCTGTTCGTGGCCGACGGCATGACGGGCCAGGAAGCGGTGAAGATCGCGCAGGGCTTCCACGAGGCCCTCGACGTCACCGGCGTGATCCTCACGAAGCTCGATGGCGACGCTCGTGGTGGTGCGGCGCTCTCGATCTACGGCGTGCTGAAGAAGCCGATCAAGTACATCGGCGTGGGCGAGAAGCCCGATGCCCTCGAGGAGTTCCACCCCGAGCGCATGGCCGGCCGCATTCTCCAGATGGGCGACATCGTCTCGCTCGTGGAGAAGGCGCAGGAGTCGTTCGACGCCGCCGAAGCGAAGAAGCTCGAGAAGAAGGTCCGCAAGGAAGGGATGGATCTCGAGGACTTCCTCACGGCCATGCGCCAGATGCAGAAGCTCGGCCCCCTCGAGAACCTGCTCAAGCTGCTCCCGGGCGTGAACTCGAAGATGCTCAAGGACATCAAGGTGGACCCGAAGCGTATGAAGCACATCGAGGCCATCGTGTTGAGCATGACGCCGCAGGAACGGAAGAAGCCCGAGATCCTCAACGGCTCGCGCCGCGCGCGCATCGCGAAGGGGTGCGGCCGCCCGGTGAACGAGGTGAACCGCCTCCTTGAGCAGTTCCGCGATATGCAGAAGATGATGAAGAAGATGGGCGCCGGCGGCGGCGGAAAGGGCGGCGGCATGCCGCGGCTGCCGTTTGGCGGCGGCGGGATGTTTGGGATGCGGTAGTCCGCAGCCCAACCCACAACCCACAACCAAAAACCCGGAACCCTCAACTGATCAGTTGAGGGTTCCGGGTTTTTGGTTGTGGGTCGTGGGTGAACTACTCCCCCGGGGGCACCACCTCATCCAGCCCCGGCCACCCCACCAGATTGTACGTCACCAGCGTCTTCAAGTAGTGCCGCCCCGCGTCACCATGCGCGGCGAGCACCGCTTCGGCGGCGGGCTTCACCTTCTCGGCGGGCGCGTACGGCGCCTCGAGATCTTCGGGCATCACGCCGTTCTCGTGCTTCACGCCGCAGGCGTCGAGGAACGTGATCTGGTACTGCGGCTCGATGTCGACGTACAGCAGCTGCAGCAGCTCGAGCTCGTCCTGCGGCGTGAGCGCGCCGACGCGCAGGCATTCCTTCGCGAGCTTGTCGGGGGGCCACGTCAGGAGCGTCGCGGCGCGGAATCCGCCGCCCTTGGCGGCGAGGCGCTGCGCATAGAGGGCGCGGGCGCCCTTGTGGCGGGCGAGCGCCTGCTGCACCAGCCACAGGCGACGCTCCGGCGTCAGTTGCTTGTAGGGAGAGGGAGTCTTGGCCATGGCGTGCAAGCTAATGGGCGAGGGGCTGCCCGGCGAAGCGGCGCGCCGCCAGCTGGTCCGCCTTCTCCTGGGAGTCGATGCCGGTGGCGATCTCCCGCAGGATGCCCTCATGGATGTCGTACACCAGCCCGTGCAGCAGCGGGCGGTTCCCCTTCTCCCACGCGTGCTGAATGATGGGCGTTTCGGAGAGGTGGTAGAGCTGCTCGAGGACGTTGAGCTCCACCACCCGATCCGACCGCTCCTTGTCGTCGCTGATGGCGTCCAGTTGCGCCTTGTTCCAGCGAATCACGTTGCGGATGGGCTGCAACCAGTGATCCACGAGTCCGTACGACTCGCCGGTCAGCGCCGCCCGCACCCCACCGCACCCATAGTGCCCCGTCACGATCACGTGCTGCACATGGAGCACCTCCACCGCGAACTGGAGCACGCTCATCGCATTGAGATCGCTCGGCAGGACCACATTGGCGATGTTGCGATGGACGAACAGTTCGCCGGGCTCGGTGCCGGTGACGACGTTGGCGGGGACCCGGCTGTCGGCGCAGCCGATGTACAGGAAGAGTGGTTCCTGCCGCAGCGCCTTCTTGTCGAAGTACGCCGGGTCGGCTGCCTTCATGGCCGTGGCCCACTCGCGGTTGTTCTGGATGATCCGGCGGAAGTTGTCCATCGCGGGGCGCGGGGGGCGGGGGCGGGGGGAGGACGGTGCTGGCGCTGCGGCGGGGCGCGCTCAAGTTAGGGGGACTCTAATTGCCCGTCCGGCTCCCTACCAGCATCACCCCGCCTCCATGTCTCGACTCTCCCTGCGGCGCCCGCTGACGACCACGCTCGCGCTGTTCGCGCTGCTGACCGGCTGCCGCGGCAAGGCCGCCTATGATGTGGTCATTCGTCATGGCACCGTGTACGACGGGTCGGGGATGCCGCCGGTGCAGGGGGACGTCGCGATCGTGGGCGATTCCATCGTGGCCATCGGCACCGTGACCGGGGCGGGCACGACCGAGATCGACGCCACGGGCATGGCAGTGGCGCCCGGCTTCATCAACATGCTGAGCTGGTCCAACGAATCGCTCATCGCCGACGGCAAGACCCAGGGGGAGATCCGGCAGGGCGTCACGCTCGAGGTCATGGGCGAGGGCGACTCGATGGGCCCGGTATCGGATACGCTGCTTGCCGACATGACGAACAGTCAGGGCGACATCAAGTACCCGGTGACCTGGCGCACGCTGCGCGGCTATCAGGACTCGCTGGTGAAGAAGGGGATCAGCACGAACATCGCGTCGTTCGTGGGCGCGACGACGGTCCGCATCAATCACGTGGGGTGGGCCAATCGCGAGCCCACGCCCGAGGAACTCAAGGCGATGCAGGCCGAGGTGCGCCAGGCCATGGAAGAGGGCGCGCTCGGGGTGGGCTCGTCGCTCATCTACGCGCCGGCGTTCTATGCAAAGACTCCGGAGTTGATCGCGCTCGTGGAAGCCGCCGCGCCGTACGGCGGCATGTACATCTCGCATCTGCGCAGCGAAGGGGCGCGCTTCGAGCAGGCGGTCGACGAACTCATCGCGATCGCGCAGGCCACCGGCGCGCGGGCGGAGATCTATCATCTCAAGGCCGCCGGCGAAGCGAACTGGCCCAAGATGGCGCGCGTGCTGGCCAAGATCGACTCGGCGCGCGCGAAGGGGCTCGAGATCACCGCCGACATGTACCCCTATACCGCGGGGGCGACCGGGCTCGATGCCGCGATGCCCCCCTGGGTGCAGGAGGGCGGCTACGCGGCGTGGGCCAAGCGACTGCAGGATCCGGCCATTCGCCGGAAGGTCGCGCAGGAGATGCGCACGCCCACCGACCAGTGGGAGAGCCTGCTGCTCATGTCCGGCAGCCCGGAGCGCGTGATCCTCACTGGCTTCAAGAACGACACGCTCAAGCACTATGCGGGCCAGACGCTCGCCGCCGTGGCCAAGATCCGCGGGACCTCGCCCGAAGAGACGGCCATGGACCTCGTGGTGCAGGACGGCAGCCGTGTCGGGACGATCTACTTCATCATCGATGAGGACAATCTCGTGATGGGGATGAAGCAGCCGTGGGTCAGCTTCGGGTCGGATGCCGCCTCCATGGCGCTCGAAGGCGTCTTCCTCAAGAGCAGCACGCACCCGCGAGCGTATGGGACGTTCGCGCGCGAACTCGGCAAGTATGTACGCGATGAGCAGGTGCTCACGCTCACGGAAGCCATTCGCCGCATGACGAGCCTACCGGCGATGAATCTGCGCCTCGCCCGCCGGGGGCAGCTCAAGCCGGGGTTCTACGCCGACGTGGTGGTCTTCAACCCGCAGACGATTCGCGATAATGCCACCTTTGAAGTGCCGCACCAGTACGCGAGCGGGATGCGCGATGTGCTCGTGAACGGCGTGCCGGTGCTCCGCAATGGCGAACATACCGGCGCCACGCCGGGGCGCGTCGTGCTCGGCCCGGGGGCCAAGCGATGAGCACGCGGCGTGAGTTCGTCGCCACCAGCGCGGCAACGCTGGGCGTCGTTGCCGTGGGCGCTCCGTTCGTCCCGAAGCGCCGGGCCTATGATCTGGTGGTGCGCGGCGGCCATGTGCTCGACGGGACTGGTGCCGCGGCCCGGGTGGCCGACATCGCGGTCAGCAACGGGCGGATCGTGGCGGTGGGCGCGACGCTCAAGGACACGGGCCGCGAGGAGATCAATGCGCGCGGGATGACGGTCGCGCCGGGGTTCATCGATATTCACTCGCACGGCGACGGCAACCTGCGCGACGATCCGCGCGTGGAGAGCGTGATCCGGCAGGGGGTCACCACGATGGTGGTCGGTGCCGACGGGAGCTCACGATTTACCGGCGAAGCCGGCGACTCGTTCGCCGATTGGGCCGCGCGCACGCAGGCGCTCGCGCCAGCGGTGAATGTGGCGAGCATGATCGGGCTGGGGAGCGTGCGCGGGAAGGTCGTTGGCGAGATGGACCGCCAACCGACCGCTGCCGAGCTCACGCAGATGACCGCGATGGTGGAACGCGCCGTCGCCGAGGGCGCGTGCGGGGCGAGCACGGGGCTCGAGTACACGCCGGGCGCGTTCGCGAAACTCGACGAGCTGGTCGCGCTCTGCCGCCCGCTCAGTGCGCGGCGACTGAGCTACGCCACGCACATGCGCAACGAAGATGACCAGCTGCTCGAGGCCATCGACGAATCCATCGCCGTGGCGCGCGGCGCGAGGTGCGGCCTGCAGGTGTCGCACCTCAAGCAGCAGGGCACGCGCAACTGGACCAAGATCGATGCCTGCTTCACGCGCCTCGCCGATGCGCGCAAGGCGGGTGTGGACGCGTGGTTCGACGTGTATCCGTATGTCGCCTATTCCACCGGGCTCACGAATCTCTTTCCAACCTGGTCCAAGGACGGCGGCGATGCGGCGTTCCTGGCGCGCCTCACCGATCCCGCCACGGCCGCCCGCATTCGCACCGAGGCGATCGGCAAGGTGGAGCTCATTGGCGGGTGGGACAACGTGCAGATCTCGCGCGTGGCGAACGCCGAGGATCGCGACGCCGAGGGCAAGCGGCTGGGGGCGTGGGCCAAGGTACGCGGGCTCGATCCGTACGAGGCGGCCGTGGGGCTGCTGCAGCGCAACGCGACCGATGTGGGCATGCTCGGCTTCGCGATGAGCGAAGACAATCTCGATCGCCTTCTCGCGCATGACTTCGCGATGGTCTGCTCCGACGGAGGCGGCTTCGCGATCGACGGCCCAACGCGACGCGGGAGTCCGCATCCTCGCGGCGCCGGCACCTTTCCGCGCGTGCTGGGGCGCTATGTGCGCGAGCGGAAGGCGCTCTCGCTGGAACAGGCGGTGCACAAGATGACCCTTCGCCCGGCGCAGCGGGTGCAACTCGCCGATCGTGGCCGCATTGCCGCGAAGATGGCGGCTGATCTGGTGGTGTTCGATCCGGCGACGGTGGCCGATACGGCGACGTTCGCGAATCCCTTTCAGTACCCGATTGGCATTCGCGATGTGGTCGTGAATGGCCGGTGGGCCGTGCAGGGGGGCGAGCACGCGAACGGGCGTACGTCGGGCGGCGTATTGCGAGCGGATACCGGCGCGCGGTAATTGTGGCGGTATGTCGAACTCGCATACCCATCGCCGGCGTGCCGCACGCCTGAGGGCGGGCACCGTGGCCCTGCTCGCCCTGCTCGGATCCCCCGCGGTGATGGCCGCGCAGCCGCGGCTGGCGCCGGTGTCGCTGCGGCCGGTGCGCGCGGCACACCGCGATGCCCCAACCGGGGCGCGGACACGCGCGCCGCTCCCGTGCCCGTTGCGCCAGGGCGCCTGGTGGAAGAATCCGCTGCGCGCGACAGGGGTGATGGCGACCCCGGTCGCGCTCGTGGCGGCCGTGGTCGCCGACCAGCATCGCGGGCGCGCGGCCGCCGGCGCGATGGCCGGGGGCGCGGCGTACGCCGTGGGCGCTACGGCGTACTGGGCTGCGAGCTCCTGCGACAAGGTCGACGGGCTGATGTACCTCTGGACGCCCGTTGCCGCGGCCGCAGGTGCGGTTCTCGCTACGCGGTAATCGACGCGCGCTCATCGCCGCGCGGCGCTGACCCTCAACGCCCGCGCGAAAACCGCGTAGCTTGGACGTGCCGGCCAGGTGGCCGGTCCCGTCCCCAACCCGGTTTTTGCGATGCTTCGTCGCCACGCTCTGGCTTCTCTGACCCTGATTGGTCTCGCGCCCGCCCTGGCCGGCGCGCAGGCCGCCAAGCCGGCCGCCCCCACCGCCGCCAAGCCGGCGGCCGCCCCCAAGGCGCCGTTCATGGCGTCGGTCGATACCAACCTGTTCCGCGGGCTCAGCTACCGGCTCGTGGGCCACTCCCGCGGCGGTCGCGTGACCACCGTGACGGGAGTGCCCAGCCAGCCCAAGACGTTCTACATGGGCGTCGCGTCGGGCGGCCTCTGGCGCACCACCGATGGGGGCGAGAACTGGGAGCCGTTGACCGACGGGAAGGTGCCGGTCGCCTCGATGGGCTCGGT
The DNA here is from genome assembly GCA_019752115.1 of Gemmatimonadaceae bacterium. NCBI lineage: Bacteria > Pseudomonadati > Gemmatimonadota > Gemmatimonadia > Gemmatimonadales > Gemmatimonadaceae > Gemmatimonadaceae bacterium. The sequence continues at coordinate 23,754 of JAIEMN010000024.1, read as the reverse complement.
GGATGTCTCGCTCTCCAACCCGAACGTGATCTGGCTGGGCACCGGCTCCGACGGCGTGCGCTCCAACGTCTCCACCGGCCGCGGGATTTATCGCTCGACCGACGCCGGCAAGACCTGGGAGTTCAAGGGGCTCTACGACGCCGGCCAGACGGGTGAACTGCGCATCCATCCCACGAACCCGGACATCGTCTGGGCCGCGATGTACGGTGACATCTTCAAGCCGAACAAGACGCGCGGTCTCTTCAAGACCACCGACGGTGGCAAGACGTGGAAGAACACGCTCTACATCAGCGATTCCACCGGCGCGATGGACGTGGAGCTGCAGCCGGGCAATCCGAATGTGGTGTTCGCGTGGATGAATCGTATCGAGCGCAAGCCGTGGACGATCATCTCCGGCTCGCGCGAGGGTGGCCTGTACAAAAGCACCGACGGTGGTGAGACCTGGAAGCACATCACCAAGGGGCTGCCGAATGAGCTGATCGGCAAGGGCAACATCGCCGTGACCGCCGCGAACCCCAACCGCGTGTACGCGCTCGTGGAAGCGCTGCCGGGGGGTGGCCTCTATCGCAGCGACGATGCCGGCGAGAGCTGGCAGCTGGTGAACACGACGGCCGGTCTCATCACGCGGCCGTTCTACTACACCACGTTGGGCGCTGACCCGACGAACGCCGACATCGTGTACGGTGGCGCCGAGTCGTTCTACAAGAGCACCGATGGCGGCAAGACGGTGCAGGTCATGCGCACCCCGCATGGTGACAACCACGACATCTGGGTCAGCCCGAATGATGGCAAGGTGATGGTCCAGGCGAACGACGGCGGCGCCAACGTGTCGTTCGATGGGGGGCGTACGTGGAGTACGCAGGACAATCAGCCGACGGCCGAGTTCTATGGCGTGTGGCTCGACAACGCGTTCCCGTACAACCTGTACATGGCGCAGCAGGACAACAGCACGTACATCGTGCCGAGCCTGAACAACCCGTTCAACATGAGCGTGGTGAAGACGGGCCCCGGCTGCGAGACGGGGCCGATCATTCCGCACCCGAAGGATCCGAACCTCATTCACGGCAACTGCAAGGGGCAGTACTCGCTCCTCAACGTCGCCGCGAACGTGACCAAGAACTACTGGATCGGCGGCCAGTCGCTCTACGGCAACGACGGCGGCGATCTCGACTACCGCATGCAGCGCACCACGCCCATGGCGACCTCGCCGTGGGATCCGAACGTGGTGTATTACGGCTCGCAGTATCTCCATCGCACGCGCAACAACGGCGCGACGTGGGACCGCATCTCTCCCGATCTCACGGCGTTCCCCAAATGCTGCCAGGGCGGCTCGGGCACGCCCATCACGCGCGACGTCACCGGTGAAGAGTTCTACAGCACGCTCTACGCCATCACCGAGTCCGGCCTCGAGAAGGGCGTCATCTGGACCGGCTCGAACGACGGCCCGTTCTCGGTGACGCGCGACGATGGCAAGACGTGGGTGCGCGTGACGCCCAAGGACCTGCCGGAAGGCGGGCGCGTGGCGTGGATCGACGCGTCACCGCATCGGAAGGGTTCGGCCTACTTCGCGGTGTATCGCTACCTGCTTGGCGATTACGAGCCGTACATCTACCTCACGAACGACTACGGCAAGACGTGGAAGCGCCTGACGGATGGCACGAATGGCATCCCGAAGGACGTGCCGACGCGCGTGGTGCGTGAGGATCCGGTGCGCGAAGGGCTGCTCTACGCCGGTACGGAGTTCGGGATCTATATCTCGTTCGACAATGGGGCGCACTGGCAGCCGTTCAACCGGAACATGCCGGTGATGCCGATCAACGACATCAAGATCTATCGCGGCGACATGGTCGTGGCGACGCAGGGGCGCGGCGCGTGGATCATGGACAACATCGCCGCACTGCAGCAGATCGGTCCGACCACGGCGAGCGCCGCGTTCACCGTGTTCCGTCCGCGCGACGGCTACCGCACCAACATCGGCCAGTCGTTCCTCGGGCCCACGGTCGATTTCTACCTCGCGCAGGCGTCGCCCAGCGACACGGTGCGCATCGAGATCACCGACGCCACGGGCAAGCTGGTCAACAGCTACAAGAGCGGTGTGAATCCGCCGGCGGCAGGGCGTGGACGCTTCGGTGGTGGGGGCGGTGATCCGGATGATCCGGAAGCCGCGATGGCGGAAGGACGCCCGGGGCGCGGCAATGCGGGCCCCGCGAGTGCCACCGGCCCGACGCTCAACCTGGTGCCGAACAAGGTGGGCATGAACCGCTTCGTGTGGGGCGTGCAGCACCAGAATGGCCTGGGGGCCCCGCCGGGGCAGTACTCGGTGAAGGTCACGGTGGCCGGCCAGTCGCAGACGGTGCCGCTGCGGGTGCGCATGGACCCGCGTCTCGCGCAGGACGGGACCACGGAGGCCGATCTGCAGGCGCAGTTCGCGCACAACGTGAAGATGCGCGAGATGATCGCCGACGTGAACAACCTCGTGCAGCGTACGCGGCAGGCGGAGACGCGGCTCAAGGGCGCCACGGGCGCGGCGGCCGATACGCTTGCCCAGGTGAAGAAGGTGGCGGATGTGCTCAACACGCAGCCGATCCGCTACGGCAAGCCCGGGCTCCAGGCGCACGTCACCTACCTCGCCGGCATGACGGCGCGCGCCGACCAGCGCGTGGGCCGCGACGCCTTTGAGCGCTACAACTGGCTCAAGAAGGAGCTCGACAAGGCGCGGGCCGCCCTCGACAAGGCCCTCGGCCCCGAGCAGAAGCGGATGTAAGCGGGCCGGGGATCCCGCCGGGATCCCGCCGGGAACCCCCGGTTGACGCGGTGGTAAACTTCGGGCGGCGGTCGGGGACTCTCGGGTCCCGGCCGCCGCCCGACGTCTTTCCTTCGATGTGACTGTTCTCACCCTGATCCCGACCAGGACATGATCCGTACTCTGACGCGTTCCGTCATCGGCGCCGCTGCGGTGGCGGCCCTCTCCCTCGCTGCCGCGCCCGCGCAGGCGCAGGGCAGCATGCAGCAGATGGGCAACCAGCCCGGCAAGGCGCCGCTGTCGCCGCGCGACTCGCTCAAGGCCACGATCGGTGGCAGCGAGATCACGGTGAACTACGGCCGTCCCTCCAAGCGTGGCCGCGTGCTCTTCAACGGCCTCGGCGACATGAAGTGGGGCATGGTGTGGCGCACGGGCGCGAACGAAGCGACCGCGTTCACCACGAGCAAGGCGCTCGACTTCGGCGGCAAGGCGGTGCCGGCCGGCAAGTACACGCTCTGGACGAAGCTCGAAGAGACGGGCAAGTGGGAGCTCATCATCAACAAGCAGACCGGCCAGTGGGGCACGGAATACGACGCCAAGCAGGATCTCGTGCGCATCCCGCTGACGGTGACGTCGAACAACCCGGTTGTTGAGAAGATGGAGATCCAGGTCAAGCCGGCCGGCAAGGGTGGCGAGATCGTGATCTCGTGGGATACCTACGTGGCGAAGACCGGCTTCACGGCCAAGTAAGGGGCGGCTTCGGCTGGCCTCGTGCTTTCTGATCGATACATGAACTGATCGCACAGAGCACACAGAGTCACCGAGAACACAGAGGCGCGCTTCGAATGCATCCGGAGCGCGCCTCAGTGTTCTCGGTGACTCTGTGTCCTCTGTGCGAGCTGTTCCTGCGATCTCAACGTTGCACGCTCGTCAGTACCCGCGCGCTCCGGCGTCGCGATCCCGCGGATCAGCCGCCCCGAGGCGCTTGCCGGTCTTGGCGTCGATCGCAATGGAGTGCGCCGTCCCCTGCTGGCCACCCACGCGAACCGTGTGGCCCATAGCGGTGAGGGCATCGATGGTCGCCTGGGGAATGCCGTTGCGCTCCACGGTCAGCACATTCGGCAGCCACTGATGGTGAATGCGCGGCGCGTTCACGGCGTCCTGAATCGGCATGTCGAAGGCGAGCAGGTTGAGCACGACTTCCATCACCGTGTTGATGATCGTGCGGCCACCCGGGCTGCCGACGACGGCGACGAGCTTGCCGTCCTTGGCGATGATCGTGGGCGTCATGCTCGAGAGCATGCGCTTCCCCGGCTGTGCGATGTTGGGCGCGGTGCCAATGAGCCCCGTCGTGTCGGTGACGCCCGGCTTGCCGTTGAAGTCGCCCATCTCGTTGTTGAGCAGGAAGCCGGCGCCTTCGACGACGGCGCCGAGTCCGTAGCCCGACTCGAGCGTGTACGTCACCGAGACGGCGAGACCGTCCTTGTCCACCACCGAGTAGTGCGTGGTGTGATCACTCTCGCCGCCAACATTCACATCGGCCGGGTTGGAGGGCGACGCCTTCCGGGGATCGATCGTCTTGCGCTGCTCGGCTGCGTAGTTCTTGCTGGTGAGCTTCGCGATGGGCGGCTTGGTGAAGTCGGGGTCGCCCAGGTAGATGGCGCGATCGCGGAACGCGCGCCGCATGCTCTCGGCGAGGTAGTGGTAGTACTGCGGGGAACTCGGACCAGCGGCCTTGAGGTCAAAGCCCTCGAGGATGTTCATCATTTCGATCATCGCCGGTCCACCCGAGCTGGGCGGGCCCATGGCGATGATGTCGTAGCCCTTGAAGCTGCCGCGCACCGGCTGCCGCTCTACCGGCTGATACGCGGCGAGATCAGCCTCGGTGATGAGCCCGCCGTGCTTCTGCATGTCGGCAGCGATGAGCTGCGCCGTGGTGCCCTTGTAGAAGCCGTCGCGGCGCGCATCGCGGATGCGGGTGAGCGTCTTGGCGAGATCCCCCAGCACGATCTTCTCGCCGGCGACATAGGGCTGGCCGTTCTTGTAGTACGCGGCGAGCGAGGCCGGGTACTGCGCCAGGCGCGTCCGGGCGCCGCTCAACGACGCTGCGAGCCCCATCGGCACATCGAAGCCCTCACCGGCGAGCTTCACGGCCGGTTCGACGAGCTTCACCCACGACACCTTGCCGTACTTCTTCTGCACGTAGTCGAACCCGGCCACGGTGCCCGGGACGCCCACGCTGCGATACGAATTGTGGTGTATGCGGCTCGAGTACGCGCCAGTGGAGTCGGTGAACATCGTGGGCGTCGCGGCCGCCGGCGCCTTTTCGCGGAAGTCGATCGTGGTGGCCTTCCCGTCGGGGAAGCGGATCACCATGAACCCGCCGCCGCCAATGTTGCCGGCGGTGGGGTAGGTCACCGCCAGGGCAAAGCCGGTCGCGACCGCGGCGTCGATCGCATTCCCGCCGTTGGCAAGGACATCGGCCCCGACCTGGCTGGCGATGGCGCTGGCCGAGACGACCATGCCATGCTCGGCTTCGACCGCCGCCTTGGGCGCGGGGGGCTGGGAGGCGGGCGGCTGGGCGGTGGCCGGAAGCGCGAGCAGGGCGAGGGCGGCGGCGGAACCGCGGCGCCAGGAGTTCTGGAGTGAGAGCATGGGCAGGGGTAGAAGTCCGGGGATCATACGGTACGACACCAGCCCGCGCTGCCGATAGATCCGGCCTCCGACCTCAGAAACAGTCCCGCCTCGGACTTCGGTCTCTGGGAAACCAGCCGTCAGAGCCGGAACCCAGAAGCCCGAGGTCGGAATTCTGATCAGCCACGTATTGTCACAAGGCCAAGCCTTGTTTACGCTTAAAGGCTGCCCCCAAGCCGATCAGGCCCGGGCGGCCGGGTGCGCACCGGAATCGCCGGTCGCGCGAGGAACCCGCACTCAGGCGTCGGCCCTCGGCCTTCGCCTGTCTAGACCCCACTGTTCCGAGAGATCCGAGATGGCCGTCAAGATCCGTCTCCGCCGTGAAGGGCGGAAGAAGACCCCCATGTACCGTATCGTGGTCGCCGACTCCAAGAGCCCGCGCGACGGCCGTTTCATCGAGATCATCGGGCAGTACCAGCCCCGCAGCGGTGAGAACGCGATCAACCTCAAGGCCGATCGCGTCGAGCATTGGCTGAACGTCGGCGCGCTGCCGACGGATACGGTCCGTTCGCTCCTCCGTCGTGCCGGCATCCTCAAGGCCCGTCACGAAGCCCGTCTGGCTGCCAAGCTGCAGGCGCAGGCCGTGGCCATGCCCGCCGGCGAGGCCTGAGCTGGCTGAATACATCGTGGTCGGCACGGTGCGTCGCGCGCATGGTGTGCGCGGCGCCTGGGCCGTCGAATCGGTGACCGACGCGCCGGATGCGATCTTCGCATCCGGCGCCGTCCTTTATGCGGGCGACCGCAAGGGCAATCTCATCGAGCCGCTCGAGCCGCTGCACATCGAGGACGGGCGGCCGATGAACAAGGATTGGCTCGTGCGCGTGCGGGAGATCACCGACCGTGATGTCGCCGACAGCTGGCGCGGGCGCGCCCTGCTGTGCGATGCGGCCGACCTCCCCGACGCCGGCGACGACGAGATCTATGTCGGCGATCTCATCGGTATGACGGTGGCCGTCGAAGGGCAGGGCGTCGTGGGCACGGTGCGGGATGTGTACGATGCGCCGCAGGGCTATATCATCGAGATCGAAACGGCCACCGGCCGTCCGCTCATGCCGTGGCACGACGACTTCGTGCAGTCGGTCGATGAGGAATCGCGCACGATCGTGATCACGCCCCCCGACGGCCTGCTCGACGGCTGACCGCCGCCCAGCGACGGAGCCCGCATGCTGCGCATCAACATCGTCACCATCTTCCCCGAGTTCTTTGCCGGACCGCTCGCGCTGAGCATTCCGGCGAAGGCCGCGGCGGCGGGGGGCGTCGAGTACCGCGTGGTGGACCTGCGCAGCTTCACGCACGATCGCCATCGCACCGTGGATGACTACCCCTTCGGCGGTGGGCCGGGGATGGTGATGAAGCCCGGTCCGTTCTTCGAGGCGGTGGAATCGCTCGGCGCCACGAGCCCGATCGTCCTGCTGTCCCCGCGTGGCCGCCGTTTCTCACACGCCGATGCGGTCCGCTTTGCGAATGGCAGCGAGCTCACGCTGCTCTGCGGGCACTACAAGGACATCGACGAACGGGTGGCGTCGCATCTCGCCACCGAGGAACTGTCGCTTGGCGACTTCGTGCTGAGTGGCGGTGAACCGGCAGCGCTCGCCATTGTCGATGCCACGGTGCGACTGCTCCCCGGCGCGATGAGCGATCTCGAAAGCGCCCGCACGGACTCGTTCTACGATCGCGGCATCAGCGCGCCGAGTTATACGCGGCCGGCCGAGTTCCGCGGGGTATCGGTCCCCGATGTCCTCATGAGCGGCGATCACGCCAAGGTGGCCGCGTGGCGCGACGCCGAAAGTCTGCGGCGGACGCGCGAGGCCGAGGCGCGTGATCGCGACGCGTGGGCCCACCGTGAACGCGAGATCGCGGCGCGCGAAGCAATCATCGCCGAGGCAGAGCGCAAGGCTGCCGAAAAGGCCGCGAAGAAGGCGCGTCGCAAGGGACGCCCAATCCCGAAATCTCCGGAGGCGTCATGAACCAGCCGGTCCGCGTCTTCGTTACCGGGGGCACGTTCGACAAGGAGTACGACGAACTCACCGGCACGCTGCACTTCGAGGAGACGCATCTCCCCGAGATGCTGCGCCGCGGGCGCTGCATGCTCGACGTGCAGGTCGAGGTGCTGCTCATGATCGACTCGCTCGAGATGACGCAGGCGCATCGGCAGAAGGTGGTGGCCGCGTGCCGGGCGGCGACCGAGTCGCAGATCGTGATCACGCACGGCACCGACACGATGGCCGAAACGGCGCAGGTGCTCGCTGCCGAGATCACCGGGAAGACCATCGTGCTGACCGGCGCCATGGTCCCCTACGCCTTTGGCAGCTCCGACGGGCTGTTCAACCTCGGGAGCGCGTTGAGCTTCGTGCAGGCGCTGCCGCCGGGGGTGTATCTCGCCATGAATGGGCGCTGCTTCCCGGCCGGGCAGGTGCGGAAGAATCGCGACGTCGGCGTCTTTGAAGACCTCATCGATCCGGCACCCGGCGCGTAGCGCGCCGCGTCGCTAGCGCTCGGTCCAGAGACCGATGACGCCGCAGAACCCGGCACCCGCCAGCGACGCGTAGAGCGCCGGCAAGCGCGTCCCGCCGGCATACAGCTCGACGCCATGCAGGCGCTCCGGAGCCGGGAGTTCATTCAGATCCACGCCGTTGCTGTTGCGGGCCACCATCGTGATGCCATCGAGCACGATGGTGAACGGGCAGGCTGCGCCCACCGTGCGCAGCGACGGCAGGTTGCTGCGGCCGCTCATGGCAAACGTGCCCTCGCGCGTCTGGTAGACGCGCACGGCGCGCAACGCCGAGATCACCTGCCACGTCTGGACGAAGCGCCGATCGAGGATCTGCTGGCGCGACAGGCTTTGGGTGGCCTCGCCGCGCTGATGACGGCTGTCGAATTCGCCCAGCACGCTGCGGCCGGCGAGCGCGATGTTGGTCGGCGAGTCCACGGAGTTGGTCGGGCCGTCGAATCCCAGCGTGGCGCGGCGCTCGGTGCCGGGAATGAGGACGGCGTCGCGTCGCAGGGTCATGCGGGCTGGGTCTATGCGGAACCGCTCGCGCACCGCACCGCCGTCGGGCCCTTCGATGGCTAGCACCACGTCGGTGCCGCGTGGCACGCCGCAGAAGCGCCAGTCGCCCAGGATGTCGCTGCCGGTCTTGCGGCTCTCCGGTTTGAGCGCGAAGCCCCCGCTGCGAATGGCGCGCGCGTCGGTGCGCAGATAGCTCAGGAGCACGCGGGCGCCGCGAACCCGTTCGCCATCGGCGTTCCGCACGGTGCCGCGGAGCAGCGCGCCGTCCTCCGCTTCGCGCCCACAGAGCCCCGCGAAGAGCGTCGCGACCGGGGGAAGGACCAGCGTATCGATGGCCGGCGCGAGCGCCGCCTTCACCGTGATCGACAGCGGCTCGATGCCAAGCGTGTCATAGGCGGGCACCTTCACAGTGGCCGCGTAGCGCCCCACGGGGAGCGGACCGATCCGCGCGATCCCCGTGGCGTCCACATTCGCCACGACATTCGTGCCGGCCACCAGGACTTCCGCGCCGCTGAAGGATGGACCCGTACGTCCGGGCTCGAGCTGAACGAGCGCCATCGGCGCCGGCTGCCGGAAGAGGACCGCGGGTCCGTTGGCGAGGGTGAGGACATCGCCACCCGTTTCGGCGACCGCGCGGACGAGCGTGTCATGGCGCACAATGCGCGTCATGCCGGGCACCACGCGCCCGGGGCGCACGGTGAAGAGCGGCAGGCGCGCGCGCCAGCCGGTCACGACGAAGCGCCCATCGTCGAGCCGCGCAAAGCGCACCGATCCCGCGCGCTGCGGGAGCGCAGCCGCCTCGACGGCGCCCACGTACTCGAAATCCACCCGGCGCAGTTCGGCACTGCGGCGATGCAGCCATACGACGCCGGTGATGTCCGTGCGCGTGCCCAGCGGCGGCTCACGCGGCGTGAAGGTGATACCGATGAGCGAGTCCCCGGCCGACGCTTCGAGACCAAAACAGTGGCTCGCCGCAAACTCGGGAGAGAGCAACACCCGTTGGTCGGGCGCGAAGTACGCCAGGGTGTCACCGCCCTGCGTCGTGAAGCCGTTGGTCGCCAGATCCTGCGGCGCCACACTGCGAAACACCTGCAGGGTGGGCTGCTCGCGCACTACGATGGCCTGTTCTCGTACCACCTGTAGATCGGGGGCAAGCGTCCCGCGATGTTCGATCCACTGGCCCGTAATGGGCCCCGCTTCGGCCGCGAGCGTGGACGCCTCGAGCGCCTTGCGCGCTTCCTCCCAGACCACGGCGACCGCGTCCTCATCGGTGCGCCCGCGACAGCTGCGGCCGCGGGTGGCGGTGATGGTGCCCAACTGGATGACCTCGGACGTCGTCACGATCCGGAGGTCTGGCGTCTCGGTGGCGGTGAGCGACACCGTGGGGCCAATCGTCGGGCGGTACCCGATGCGATGCACCGTGATCGCATACGTACCGGCCACGCGCACCGACAGCGCAAAGAGCCCACGCGCGCTGGTAATGGTGCGCACCGAGTCGCGCCCGTTGCGCACGGCCAGCACGATGGCCCCGGCGACCGGCGCACCGTCCGGGCGCACGACAGTGCCACGCAGCGTCTGCGCGATGAGCGCACCGGCGGGCCACGGCGCGAGCAGGGCGCACACCACGGCAGCACGGCGGACAGCGGGCGGGAGGGACCAGCGCATCCCCCACGCTGCGCCGCGAGGCGAAGCGGCGCAAGACGCGCGATGACACGCGGTTGCGCGTGAAACCGACGGGAATAGACCGGGCTGGCACGACGTCACCGCCGCGCCGCAGCCGACCGCGCGGCGCCGTCTGCATGCCGTAACCGGCGTCCGCGCCTTTGCCCGTCGTGGCACTGGTCCGCCTCCGGTACCGCGCCCATCTTCCGCGCATCCCGCCGCCGCGGCTCCGGCCGCTGGCGGTCGGCTCCGGCTCGCCCTTGGGCGGGCCACCCGCTCACCACCAGCCACTCCTCGGCACCGATGGCCAAGATCAAGGTTGTGAACCCCGTCGTCGAGATGGACGGCGACGAGATGACGCGCATCATCTGGCAGTTCATCAAGGACAAGCTGATCCTGCCGTACCTCGACGTGCAGCTCGACTACTACGATCTCGGCATCGAGCACCGCGACGCGACGAACGACCAGGTCACGATCGATTCCGCGGAGGCCACCAAGAAGCATGGCGTGGCCGTGAAGTGCGCCACTATCACGCCCGACGAAGCGCGCGTGAAGGAGTTCGGGCTCAAGAAGATGTGGAAGAGCCCCAATGGCACCATTCGCAACATCCTCGGCGGCGTGATCTTCCGCGAGCCGATCATCATCTCGAACATCCCGCGCCTCGTGCCGCACTGGACCAAGCCCATCGTCGTGGGCCGTCATGCGCACGGCGACCAGTACAAGGCCAGCGACTTCAAGGTGCCCGGCCCCGGCACGGTGACCATCACCTACACGCCGGCCGATGGCAGCGCGCCCATGCAGATGGAAGTCGCCAAGTTCGGCCAGGACGGCGGTGTGGCGATGGGGATGTACAACTTCAACGATTCCATCCGCGACTTCGCGCGCGCGAGCCTGACGTACGGCCTGCAGCGCCACTATCCGGTGTACCTCTCCACGAAGAACACGATCCTCAAGGCCTACGACGGCGCCTTCAAGGACATCTTCGAAGACGTGTACAACGCCGAATTCAAGGCCGACTTCGAGAAGGCCGGCATCACGTACGAGCACCGCCTCATCGACGACATGGTCGCCTCGGCGCTCAAGTGGGAAGGCGGCTACGTGTGGGCCTGCAAGAACTACGACGGCGACGTGCAGTCGGACATCGTGGCGCAGGGCTTTGGCTCGCTCGGCCTCATGACGAGCGTGCTCCTCACGCCCGATGGCAAGACGATGGAAGCCGAAGCCGCCCACGGCACCGTGACGCGCCACTTCCGCGAGCACCAGAAGGGGAACAAGACCTCCACGAACCCCATCGCGAGCATCTTCGCCTGGACGCGCGGCCTGATGCATCGCGGCAAGCTCGATGGCACGCCCGCCGTGGTGAAGTTCGCCGAAACGCTCGAAGCGGTGTGCATCGAGGCGGTCGAGGCGGGTGAGATGACCAAGGATCTCGCGATCCTCATTTCGAAGGACACCCCGTACCTGCATACGGAGGCGTTCCTCGACGCGATCGACCGGCGGTTGCAGGCCAAGATGGCCTGATCCCGCGGCAGCGCGTGGTTCTTTGACGGCCTCGGCCGATGGAGGTAGCGTAGAGCTTCCTCCATCCCGGGGCCGTCATGCATCCCGCTGCTGTTCGACGCTTCCTCCCCCTCGCCCTCGTGGTGGCGCTGCCCAGCGCCGCGAGTGGCCAACGTTCCACGCCCAAGCCGGCGCCAGCCGACGCCGCTGCCCCGGCGGTGTCCGCCGAGCACCTGCGCGGTGTCGCGTGGCGCCACATCGGCCCCGAAGGCAACCGCTTCAGTGCGGCCGTCGGCGTCCCCGGTGACCCCCTGACCTACTACGTGGGTGCCGCGTCCGGCGGCATCTACAAGACCACCGATGGGGGTGTGCACTGGGATGAGATCTTTGACGATCAGCCCGTGCAGTCGATCGGGTCACTCGCGGTTGCGCCCAGCGATCCCAACGTCGTGTGGGCCGGCACCGGCGAACCGCACATCCGCTCGCACATCTCCCTGGGCCAGGGGATCTACAAGAGCACGGATGCCGGCAAGCACTGGCAGCTCATGGGGCTCGAGAAGACCGGCCGCATTGGCAAGGTGATCATCCATCCCACCAATCCGGATGTGGTGGTCGTGTGCGCGCTTGGCACGCTGTACGGCCCGCAGCAGGAGCGCGGCATCTACCGCACGACTGATGGTGGGGCGACGTGGACGCGCGTGCTGTTCATCGACGAGAACACGGGCTGCTCCGACCTCGCCATCAATCCCGCCAATCCGCGCATCATGTTCGCGGGCATGTGGACGATGGTGATTCATACGTGGGGCCGGTTCAGTGGTGGCCCCGGCGGTGGGCTGTTCCGCAGCACCGACGGCGGAGTGACCTGGACGCGCTTGCGCGGCAACGGGCTGCCCGTCAAACCGGTCGGCAAGGTGACGCTCGCCTCGGCGCGCTCGAACGCCTCGCGCTACTACGCGCTCATCGAGACCGGTGACGGGGTCCCCAACAACGGCGAGGCCACCGAAAGCGGGCAGCTGTGGCGCACCGACGATCTCGGCGACAGCTGGCAGCTCATGACACGCGATCGCAACGCCATGGGGCGAGCCCACTACTACTCGCGCATGGCGGTGGCCACCGACAACGACAACGAGGCGTACTTCCTCACCGCCGGCTACTCCAAGACCATCGACGGCGGGCGCACGCTCCTGCCGGTGAATGGGCAGGAGGCGCCCGGTGGCGATCACCATGACATCTGGATCGATCCCACGAATGCCAATCGGCAGATCGTGGCGCACGACCAGGGGCTCTCCATCACGCAGAACCGTGGACGGACGTGGTTCCGGCAGCGGTTGAGCAACGCGCAGATCTACCACGTCACCGTAGACAACCTCATTCCGTACAATGTGTACGGCAACAAGCAGGACGAGCCGAGCTATCGCGGGCCGAGCAACAGTCGCGTGCAGGGCGGTCGCTCGGCCGGGATCTCACGCGGGATGTGGCACTCCGTGGGTGGTGGGGAGAGTGGTTGGGCCACCCCCGATCCGGTTGACCCGAACATCATCTGGAGCACGGCGTCGGGGTCCGGCATGGTGGGCGGCATCGTGGTGCGCTTCGATGAAGCCCGTCGCCAGTTCCGCAACGTCGAGGTGTGGCCGCAGCAGCTCAACGGGCCGGCCAAGGATCTCAAGTATCGCTTCGTGTGGGATGCGCCGTTCCTGATCTCGCCGCACGATCACAACACGCTCTATACCGGCAGTCAGCACGTGCACCGCTCCACGGATGGCGGGCAGAGCTGGCAGGAGATCAGCCCCGACCTCACCCGGAATGACCGCACGAAGATGGAGAGCTCCGGTGGACTCACCGGCGACAACATCGGTGTGGAGTACTCGGGCGTGGTATACGGGATCGCCGAGTCGGCCAAGCAGAAGGGGCTGCTCTGGGTCGGCACCAACGACGGCCTGGTCCAACTCTCGCGCGACAACGGCGCCACGTGGACGAATGTGACCGCCAACATCCCGGGCATTCCGTCGTGGGGCTCGGTCCGTTCGCTCGCGCCGTCCAAATGGGATGCCGGCACGGCATGGATCACGGTGGACGCGCACCAGGAGAACGACCGCAATCCGTACGTCTATCGCACCACGGATTTCGGGAAGACGTGGGTGAAAGTCGTCACCGGCATTCCGGTGAGTCAGCTCTCCTATGCCAAGGTGGTGTACGAGGATCCCGTCCGCAAAGGCATGCTGTACCTCGGCACCGAGAACGCGATCTATGTGACGTACGACAGTGGCGATCACTGGATCCCGCTCCAGAACAACCTGCCGCATGCGCCGGTGTCGGGGATCGTGGTGCAGGAGCACTTCAACGATCTGGTGATCTCCACCTATGGTCGCGGCTTCTGGATCATGGACGACATCGGGTGGCTGCAGCAGCTCGATGCCGCGGTGCTCGCGAAGTCCGCGCATCTGTTTCCGGTGCGCGCGGCGTACCGCTATCGCCCGATCACGGCACCGAGCACGACGTACGATGATCCCACGGCCGGCGAGGACCCGGAGTACGGGGCCACGATCAACTACTTCCTGAAGGCGCCCGCCAAGGCGGTGCCCTCGCTGGAGATTCTCGATGCCAGCGGGAAGCTGGTCCGCACGCTGCGGGGCCCGAATGCGGCGGGGATGAATCGTCTCGCCTGGGATCTGCGCGATGAGCCCAGCATGGAAGTGCGGCTCTTCACGAGTCCCCTGTACGCCGAGCATATCGTTCCCGGCCCGCAGGGGCGCGTGGCGCCCGGCACCAACCGGTTGTCCATCCTGATGCCGCCGGGGCAGTACACGGCGCGGCTCACGGTGGATGGGCAGGTGCAGACCCAGACGTTCGAGGTCCGCAAGGACCCGAACAGCGCGGGCACCGTGGCCGAGATTGCCGAACAGGTCCGCTCGCTCCAGGGGCTCAAGCAGCAGTTGGATGATGCGGCCGTGGCCGTGGCCCGCGTCGAGACGGTGCGCCTCCAGCTCCAGCAGGTGCAGCGGCTCGCCGACGCCGATGCGGTGCGCCAGATGCGTGCCCTCGATGCGAAGCTGATCGATGCCGAGATGAAGCTGGTCGATCTGCGGCAGACCGGCGGCGGCCAGGACGGGGTGCGCTTCGGGTCGAAGCTCATCAGCAAGATGGGCTATCTCTCGAACGGCATCGCGGTCAGCGACTTCAAGCCCACGAACCAGGCGGTGGAAGTGCAGTCGATTCTCACGACCGAGAATCAGGCGGCCATTCGCGCGCTCGACGCGCTGCTCAAGGCGGAGCTGCCGTCGCTCAACCAGACGCTCGAAGGCAAGGGATTGCCGAAGATCGTCGACAAGGGTGGGGCGCCGGCGCGTATCGTGCCGTAGTGAAGTGAGCGGATGGTTGGGTTGAACTGATCGCACAGAGAACACAGAGCCACAGAGGACACAGGGCCCGCTTCGAAACGATCCGAAGCGGGCCCCTGTGTTCTCCAACCCTCTGTGTTCTCTGTGCGTGCTGTTCCGGCGATCTCAGCTACCGCAGCTCAATCGGCGCCTCGCCGGAAGCCTTTCGCTTGGCATTCGCTGCCGCGACGTCACGCTTGAGTGCGTCCCACTTCGGCATCACCTCGGCGCCTTGCTTCCGCGCGGCGGTGCAGGCAGCGACCTGGACGGCGGTCGGTGCGGTGTCGGAATTGTGCATCGCCATCGCGGCGGCGAGCATCGCGTTCGAAACGGTTTCGAGCGACGGGCCAGCCGCGGCGCCACCGCCGGGGCCGCGCCGGCGACGGACGCGCTGCGTCTGCGACGCCGGCGCGACCTCTTCGAGCTTGGCCTTGAGCGCATCCACGTCGGCGCCGCTCATGCCCTCGAGCTGCTTGGCCAGCGCGCGCGCCTGCACGAAGGCCGCATGGGTGGCCACCGCGCCGCGATACATCTCCACGCTCAGCGCGGCCTGCTGCGCGAGTGCCGCCGGGGCGGTCTTCACGCGCGGGTCGAGCTTGAGGGTGAACGGTGCTGAGAGCACCACGCTGCCCGCCGTCAGCTTGGCGGTATAGCGACCGGCCGGGGCCCACGGGGCGTTGACCACGGGGAGCGTACGCCCCGGCACCGCGCCGGTTGCGTCATCATCGCCCTGCGGAATGGCGTCTTCGGGCGTGACCGGATCAAAGTGCAGATCCCACGCGAAGCGATGCACGCCGGGCTCGTTGCTCAGCCACTGCGTCGGGCCGGGCCAGTAGAGCGGGAGGCCGCAATACGGCGCACTCGGCGTTTTCTTACAGATCTCGTTGTACTTGTCGCGCTCGGAGTACGGGTGCGGGCTGAACGGCTTGTCGGTGCTCCGGTACGAGCGCACGAGCTTCCCCGTGGCATCCAGGATCTCGAGCGTGACCGGGCCCGTGTAGCCGCTCGGCAGCGCGTAGTCGATGAACGCGCCATTGGGCGCACTTTCACCGGCCGGCACTTCGGGCGGCCACGGGGTGGGGTCGTTCACCGCAAAGCGCACGCGCACCGCGGTGGCCGGCGTGAACAGATACGGCTTGCCCGCCGCCACCTGCTGGCGCGCCCTCGCCATCTGCCGGAGCGCAGTGATGTTGTCGAGGATGTAGTAGCCGCGGCCGTGCGTACCGGCCACCAGATCGCTGCAGAGGCAGCTCGCGTCATCCTTCACCTCGAGGTCACGCACCGAGATCGCCGGCATGTCGATGCGCAGCGACTCCCAGTGATCGCCGTCGTCGAAGGAGACCCACACCTGCGTGTCGGTGGCGCCGTAGAGCAGCCCCTTCACCTTGGGATCTTCGCGGATGGAATTCGCCGGCGCGTTGTTCGGCAGGCCGGTGGAGATCTCCGTCCACGTGGCGCCGCCATCGTGCGTGCGATAGAAGTGCGCCTGCAGGTCATCAAGGCGCAGCGTGTTAGCGGCGATGTAGGCGGTCTTCGTGTCGAAGTGCCCGGCTTCCATGTTGAAGATGCGCGTCCAGGGCTTGATCGCCGCCGGCGTCACGTCCTTCCACGACAGGCCGCCGTTCATGGTGACCTGCACGTTGCCGTCGTCGGTACCGGCCCAGAGCACGTTCACATCGAGGGCCGACGGCCCCAGTGCGGTGATAGCGCCGGCCGGCGCAGGCTTCACACTGGCCGCGTACTTCCCGGCGTTGGCCGGCACCGCCCAATCCTGGCGCGCCAGGTCCGGGCTGATGCGCGTCCAGCTCTGGCCGCGGTCGAGCGACTTCCACACGACGTTGCTGGCGTAGAAGAGCACGCCGTCGTTGGCGGGCGAGAAGTGCAGGGGCATCGTGCGGACGTTGCGCCCGTAGTTCTCCCCCTTGGGGCCGCGCTGCGAGAGATCGGGGCCCACGTTCACGGTCTGGCCGGTGCTGCGGTCGTATTTGGACACATTGGTCCGCGCGCTGCCGAACACGATGTTCGGATTGCGCGGGTCCGGCGCGGCGTATCCGTACTCCTGAATGTTGACCGGATGCCAGTCATGGAAGGTGATGCGCCCGTCGTCGGAGCGACTGGCGACGCACGCGGAACCCGAGTCCTGCTGACCACCGCACACCCGGTACGGGAAGTCCTTGTCGGTGGTCACGTGGTACATCGCGGCGGTGGGCTGCGTGTACCAGTTGCTCCAGCTCTGGCCGCGATTGCCCGACACCACCGCGCCCTGGTCGGCTACGACGAGAATGAGATCGGGGTTGTTCGGATTCACCCAGATCTTCTGATAGTCGTCGCCGCCCGGTGCCCCGCGCACGGCGCTCCATGTCTGACCGGCGTCTTCGGTGCGCCACATGACGGTGCTGGCGCTGTACACCACGTTCTCGTTGGACGGATCCACCGTGATGGTGGGCAGGTCGCCGCCGCCGATGCGCCCCACCGGGCGGTTGTCCACGATCTTGGGCGGCGCGCCGGCCGGCGCGTTGGGCCCATTCACCGCGAGATACCAGTGCTCACCGGCGTCATCGCTGCGGTAGAACTGCACCGGGCCGGAGGCGCCCGCCGGGGCATTGGCCGGCGGCGCCGACGCGACCATGGCATAGAGTACGTTCGACTTGCCCGGGGCGAGGGCGATGTTGGCCTGCAGCACACTGGGGAGCCCCACCGTGAGCTGCTTCCACGTGGTGCCGCCGTCAGTGCTCTTGAAGATGCCGTTACCGCCGCTGCCGAAGCCCTGACCTTCGATGAAGCTCTGCTGCTGCTGCCAGAGCGACGCGTACACGATGTTCGGGTTCTGCGGATCGATGCGCACATCGTTCGCGCTCGTGTACTCGTCCTTGTAGAGCACCTTCTCGAACGTCTTGCCGCCATCGAGCGAGCGGAAGATGCCGCGTTCGCTGTTGGGGCCGTACGGATGGCCCAGCGCGGCGACGAAGACCCGATCCGGGTTCTTCGGATCGACGTCGACATTCGCGATCATCTGCGTTTCACGGAGCCCCAGATGCGTCCATGTCTTGCCGGCGTCGGTGCTCTTGTACATGCCGTCGCCGACGGCGAGGTCGGGGCGAATGATCCCGGCGCCGCTCCCGACGTAGACGATGTTCGGGTTCGACGGCGCCACGGCGATGGCGCCAATGGACCCGGTGGGCTGGCTGTCGAACAGCGGGAACCAGTTCGACCCGTAGTCGGTGGTCTTCCAGACGCCGCCATTATCGAAGCCGGCGTAGAAGACGCTGGGTTGCGTGGGCACGCCGGCGAGGGCGCGGGCGCGGCCGGCGCGGGTCGGACCGATGGCGCGCCAGTGCATGGCGCTGAAATCGGCGGCGCCCTGAGCGGCCGCCGTGGCGGCCGGCAGGGCGAGGGCAGCGGCCGCGACGAACAGCGGCCACCGGGGCAGAATGGCTGGCATGGGCCAGAGGGGCTTGGGGATATGGAGCGGGAGTATCCCCAAGTGTACAGCGCGTCGAACGGGTTCGCCGTGCGGAGAGCCCTGACGGGCGGGCCCGCTACTTCTTGGCGGGGGGCGCGGCCGGCGCGCAGAGATAGGTCATCGCCACGTCGGCCAAGCTGCCCTTGAAGACCGGGCCATAGCCGGGGACCTTCACGACCTTGTGCATCCCCTCTTTGGTGCCGGCGTCATCGAGGTAATACCACGATTCCTTGGTGGCGACCGTGTGCTTGGCGCAGTCGTACATCGCGATCGTGCGTGAGCTCCGCAATTCCCCTTCGGCGGCCTTGAGCGGCGGCACCAGGCGCACCCGCACCGTCGCCGTCACGATGCCGTTGGCACGGCTTACCGACTTGGGCTCGAGCATGACCGGCGTTCCGGCCGAGGTACTGCCGATGCTTTGCAGCGCCTGCGCCGAGAGGCGGGTAGCGGCGAACAGGGACGTGGCGGAGAGAACGAGGAGAGCGCGCACAGTCAGCGACGGCGACGGGCCGTGGAGTCGGGGACGAATTCGAAGGGGAGCTGCAGCACCTGCTGCACAACGCTACCGCGGCGCACCGCCGGGGTGAAGCGTTGTTCGCGCAGCGCGCGCCGCACCGGCTCGACAAAGCTCCGGTGCGTGGTCGTGACGGCGCTGAAGGTCTCCATGATCGGCTCCCCCGACGTGTTGATCACGATCTCGGCCACGACCCGCCCGCCCACCGCCTCCGAAAAGAGCGAGTCCGGATAGAGCGGCTTGATCAGATTGAACGAGTCGGGGCTGGCCGCACGATCCACCTCGGTGGGCAGGAACGTCTTCCCCTCCTCCAGCATGGCCGCAATGCGCGCCGCCGGTGAGAGGTCGCCCTTCTTGCGCCTGGGTTCCCGCGGCTCGGGCATCCGCGTCCAGAGCACGATGGTGCCGCAGGAGCTGCTCATGCGCTGATTGCGCTGAAACTCGACCGGGACGGCCGCGGGGCCGCTGTAGACCTCGATACCGTCGAACGACTTGGGGTCCCAGGCGTCGAGATCGACCTCGCCCGCCATCAGCGCTTGCCCGTCGAGCACCACCAGCGGGGCGCAGCGATTGCCGCGAATGCGGACGAAGTTCTGCTGGCCGCGCCCTTCAATACGAATGCCGGGCACGTTGCGCAGCAGATCCGTCATGTTGATCGGATTCCGCCGCGCGATCTCGTTGTAGTTGAAGAAGCGCCCGCTGCCCGTCTGCTGCCGCTTGTAGAAGCCCGCCATGGGGCCATTGATCTCGCGGCGCCCGAGCACGCGCACGGCAGACAGCTCCGTCGCCGCCCGGGTCAACCGGATGTCGAGCAGCAAGGGCTCCGATTCCGACACCGAGACGTGCAGCGTCTCCGGCTTGAAGCCGATGCGCTTGGCCTCGATGCGCGCCGCGCCGCCGGCCACCTTCGCAAAGGCGTATGCCCCGCTTTCATCGGTTTCCGTGCGCGCCACGGGCACGGACCCGAACAGCAGGCGCAATTGGGCGCCTTCCAGCGTGGCATCGCCGTCGGTTCGGACAATGCCGCGAATCAGCCCCTTGCCGGCGGGTTGCGCCGGCAGGGCGGACGCGAGGGCGAGGCCGAAGCACGGCGCCAGCCACTTTACGAGAGAAGCCATGACGGGACGGGGAAGCATGGCAGAACCTTGTCTGGGTGCGCGACGAGGGTAATTGATGAATAGATGCCTGCGCCCCTCGGTACGAGCAAGCTTTTCCATGCCCTGTGTCGCCTGCTGCCGGTGGGCGGGCTGGCGGCGTGTCGATCAGCCACACCCACCGCCGCAACGGGCGCCGGAGACGAGACCCTGCCGCGCCGCATGGTGCTGGCGCTCGATGGTGTGGACTACCGGGATATCCAGACGGCGCGACAGCGCGGGCTATTCCGCGACTTTCGCCCGCCGGGGCGGCTCATCTCGACCTTTCCGTCGATCAGCGATATCGCCTGGCACGCCATTTTCGGCGTGCAGCCGCCCGATGGCTACCAGCGCGTCTTCTACAGCCTGCGGCAAAACGCCGTGCTCGGCGATCCGCTCGATGCGATCCGGCCGATCGAATACGAGCAGCGGATGGACGCCGCCTTCGATGCGAAATTCCATCACCTCAGTGCGTATCTGATCTCGGCCCCGGTCGCCCGCCGCGAGGTCGATACCGATATGCGGACCGTGCTCAGCACCCGCGGCCGACGCACGGTGTACATCTACAACGTCGGTCCGGACGCCCTGCAGCATACGCGTGGCGACATCGCCGAGTATCTCGCGTATCTCGATCAGTCGCTCGCCACGCTGCAGGAGGCGTATCGGCAGCGCACCGGGCGCCCGCTCGAGATCGTGCTGCTCTCCGATCACGGGCACAATCGCGCGCGGGACGCGACGTTTCTCCCCATCGTGGACGGGCTCAAGGCGCGCGGCTTCGTGACCAGCAAGTCGCTGCAGGCGCCCAACGACGTGGCCTTCAGCGTGGATGGTGTCACCACCGGCTTCGGCGTCTTCTGCGATCCGGATTCCACGGAGCGCGTGTCGCGGGTGATCGCCCGCCTCGAAGGAGTGGACCTCGTGACGCGCCGCCTCAGTCGTACGCTGTTCGAGGTGGACTCGGATCGGGGGCGGGCCCGCGTTCGTACCAGCGGGGCGCCGGACGCGCTGCGCTATGCGTACGAGCCCATCACCGGTGACCCGCTGCGAGCCGACAGCGCCGTGGCGCGCATGCGGCGCGATGGCGTCCTCGGTGAAGGCGGCGCTGACGCCGACACCTGGCTGCGCTACACGGCGGCCGACAACTACCCCGCCGCCGTTGTGCGCATTGTGCACGGCCATCTGGAGGCGACCCGCAATCCGGCACCGATTCTCGTGTCGCTCGACGATCGCTATCGCGTCGGGCTCGGCTTCGTGTCGGTGACCAACCGCCTGCGCCCGCTCGGCGGCACCCACGGCGCCCTGTCGGCGACCAATGCGCTGGGGGTGGTCATGACGAACTTCCAGGAGATGCCCGACGAGCTCGCCATGTCGGTGCGCCGTCGCTTCGGTGGGTTCGATGATCTGCTGGCCCCCGGCACCCCCCGGTCCTGGATTCGCGTGGCGACCGCGCCCATGCTGCGTGCCGATCGCTTCACCGCCAGCCGCTGGCCAACGCTCCCCGCGGTGTGGGGCGACACCACGCCGCTCCTGGTGGTGCGCGTGGCCGACGGCGTCCGCCCCCTGCCGACCGACTCCTTGTGGCTGCAGGTGGCGCTTCGACAGACGCGGGGCGATCGGCTCATGGCCACGACGGCCCTACCGGCGACGCGATGGATCAGCTCCCACGATGGTCGCGATTGGGCGATTCCGGCACGGGATCTCCGGCTCATCGATCTGACACCCGGGGAGTCCTACCTGGTACAGGTGCGGGCCGACGGGATCCGCCGGCGGGCCGACGGGTCCACCGAGCGCTGGGCGAGAACGCTGGTCGAGACCACCGTGCGCGGCGCCCGCGACGGCGTACCGTGGACCTTCTGACGCACGCCCGCTAACGTAGCGGCGCCTCTTTGAACGGCGTGCCTGCGCGCGCCCGTCTCCCTCCTTTCGGTGATGGTCATGTCCCGATTCTCGGCCACACGGCGTGTGGCACTGTACGCGGCCGGCTGCGCGTTGCTCCCGGCGCTCTCTCCTCTCGCGGCGCAGGGGGGAACCCGGCTCCTCCGTACGCCCAGCGTCAGCGACCGACACATCGCTTTTGCCTACGCCAACAATGTCTGGGTGGTGGACCGTGCCGGTGGGGCGGCCCGCCGGCTGACCTCCTTCCAGGGGCAGACGCAGAACCCCAAGCTCTCGCCCGACGGTAAGCTGGTCGCGTTCAGCGCCGAGTACAGTGGCAACACGGATGTCTACGTGGTGCCGGTCGAAGGCGGGCAGCCCAAGCGACTGACCTGGCATCCGTCGGCGGACGTGGTGCAGGGGTGGACGCCCGATGGCAAGTCCGTCGTGTTTGCGTCGCCGCGCGCGACGTGGGCGCCCAGTGCGGCGCCGCGCTTCTGGATGGTCCCGGTGGACGGTGGCGTGGAAACCGCCATGCCGATGCCGCGTGCCAATCAGGGGAAGATCTCGCCCGACGGCGGTCGCGTGGCCTATCGCATGCCGAGCTCGTGGGATGAAGAGCGCCGCAACTACCGCGGCGGTCAGAACAAGCCGATCTG
This sequence comes from Gemmatimonadaceae bacterium, assembly GCA_019752115.1. NCBI lineage: Bacteria > Pseudomonadati > Gemmatimonadota > Gemmatimonadia > Gemmatimonadales > Gemmatimonadaceae > Gemmatimonadaceae bacterium. The sequence goes on along the minus strand of JAIEMN010000024.1, from coordinate 1,124 downwards.
GATTCTCGACCTCAAGAGCTTCGCGCTCGACACCACACCGTTCGCCGGTTCAAAGGAAATGGATCCGGTGTGGGTGGGCGACAACGTCTACTTCCTGTCTGATCGGGACGGCGTGTCGAACGTCTGGAGCTACGACACCAAGGCGCGAAAGCTCGCGCAGGTGACGAAGTTCACTGACTTCGACGTGAAGTCGATCGATGCGGCCGGCAGCACGGTCGTCTTCGAGCAGGGCGGGTACGTGCACGAACTCGATGCGAAGACGGGGCAGCACAAGATCGTCTCCATCACCGCGGCGGGCGACTTCCCCTGGATGCTGCCGCAGTGGAAGGACGTGGGCAATCGCATCAGCAGTCTTGCGCTCTCGAGCACCGGGAAGCGCGCGGCGGTGGAAGCGCGCGGGGAGATCTTCACGATCCCGGCGGAGAAGGGGGATGTTCGCAACCTCACCAACAGCAGCGGGTCGGCGGAGATCGCCCCGCTGTGGAGCCCCGACGGCAAGTCGGTGGCGTACTTCAGCGACAAGAGCGGCGAGTACCAGCTGGTGATTGCGCCGCAGGACGGCCTCGGCGTCGCGCGCACGATTGTCTGGTCCGACCCGAGCCGCCCGTACTACCCCGCGTGGTCCCCGAATGGCAAGTACATCGCCTTCCAGGACACGCACTTCCGCATGTGGCTGGTCGATGTGGCTGCCGGCACCGCCAAGGTGGCGGATGCCGATCCGTACTTCATGGCCGACCGTTCGATCATCCCGGTGTGGAGCCCCGATTCGCGCTACATCGCGTACCCCAAGCGCCTCAAGTCGCTGATGCGTGCGCTCTATGTGTACGACACGGAAACCGCCAAGGTGCAGCAGCTCACCGATGGTCTCGCCGACGCCGAGATGCCGGCGTGGGATGCCAGCGGCAAGTACCTGTGGTTCATGGCGTCCACGAACGTGGGGCTGCATTCGTCGCTGCTCGACATGTCGGCGTATGACAAGCCGGAGACGCGCTCGCTGTACCTGATGGTGCTCGCCAAGGGGGAGCCGTCGCCGCTGCTGCCGGAGAGCGATGACGAAACGGCGCGCGTGGCGCGCGACAGTGCCGCGGCGCCGGCCGCGCCGCGCGACAGCGCGCGCGCAGCAG